>CANJYI010000129.1 GCA_947478975.1 Chthoniobacteraceae bacterium | reverse complement strand
TCCCTTCGTTTACCGTTCAGATCCAATGCTTGCGGAGTGGCGCACCGCGCCGCAGCCTCGTTGCCGATAGAAACTTCCCCACCGAAAAATCCTCCCATGTTCAAAGCCGCCGCACTCTTTTTTGTCGCCTCCCTTGCCGCAACTGCTGCACGCGCCGAGGTTCACATCTACGCCGCCGATCACAACACCGGCAAGGTGGTCAAGTTCAAGGAAGACGGCACGCCCCTCTGGGACTTCCCCAACCGGAACGCCCACGATGTGCAACTCCTTCCAAACGGGAACGTGCTGATCAATCCCGGCGCGGTTCAGGAGGTGACTCCGGACAAGCAGATCGTCTGGGAAGTCGGTGCGCCCGTTGTGCAGAGCGCCGAAGCCTGCCAGCGTCTCGCCAATGGCAACACCATGATCGCCGACAACGGCGCCCACGCCGTGCTCATCGTCAACCCTTCCAAGGAAGTGGTCTGGAAGTATGAAGTCCCCGACAAGGCCGGAATGCGCCAGGTGCGAGCCCTCGACAACGGCAACATCCTCATCTGCGCATCCGGCAAGCACACCGTGCTGGAAGTCAACCCCGCCAAGGAGATCGTCTGGAAGTATGAAGTGCCCTTTCCCTACCTCGCCCAGCGCCTCGAAAACGGGAATACGCTGATTTCCAGCGGCGCCGGCGCCGGCCAGAAAGGCTACTTTCTCATCGAGGTCGATGCGGCTGGGAAAACCGTCTGGAAGTACGGCGGAGTCGACGGCCCCAAGGAAGAACTTCTCAACTGGCCCTCCGGTTTCGCAAGAATGGCCGACGGAACAATCTATGTGAGCGAATGCCTGTCGGCGGTGATTCGGGTCATCAGCCCGGACCGCAGGAGTTTCAAGCTCATCAAAAGCCCTTCGATGAAACATGCCGCGACGATTGTGGTCGTGGATGCGAAATAGCCGGCGGGGCGGATTAAGGAGGCGCGCCGCCTGCGGCGGGCTTTGAACAGGGGCCCGGTTTTCTGAGGCCCCCTGTCTTGTCGGTAAAACTCCGGACATCCCCTCCGGGGGGCGGTGTGTCATCCTCAGGGGATGTACGCCTCCCTCCGAGTGGTTTTCTTTCTGGTAGCGATCGTTGTGCTTTCTCCTGCGTCGGTGTCGGGAAGGGAGTCCGTTTTGGTGTTTGGTGAAGCTCACTTTCCTCGCTCAGGTTCGGCCGCGCCCGTTTCCGCCAAAAGGATAGTCGCCGCCCTCAATGAAGCTGGGGTGGAGGCCCGAGCGGTGGATGCAAAAGGACTCGAGAGCGTCTCGCTTTTGGAGGATGCCGCCTCTTCGGTCTTGTTGCTCGCGAGCGGGAATGTCTTTCCCAAGGCCGCCTTTGCGAACCTTCAGGAGTTTCACCGCAAAGGGGGGAGCTTTGTGCTCAGCGGCGTGCCTTTTTCTCATCCCTGTGAGCAGGTGGGCGGGAAGTGGACTGATCTTGGGCACAAGAATTTGTTTGTCCATCGGGACGAAGGAATCGGCACGGGCGGTTTCAAGTCCGTGCAGGCGGGCCAGAAGTGGAAGCTGCAGGTGCCTGAAAACATGCTCTCCCTGCCTGAAAAGTGGTATGCAGGGACCGAAGGGCGGACCCAATGGCTGGATGTCGGATCCTTTGACCCTCGGGACGAGGTGTTGCCGCTTCTTACAAATGTGGGACCGGGGCAGGCGACCCAGCCGGTCGCGGCTTTAATCCGGCACCGTTGCGAGATGTTTTCCGGCGCGTGCGACGTCTGGCTCGGCCATATGATGGGAGGCGAGGAGGAAAAGGATGTGTTTTTGGCCACACAGCTTCTGACCCGGGGGGTGCTCTGGTGTTTGCAGGAGAAAGGGCAGATTTCTGCGGAAAGTTTCAAGATCAGGCTCGCCAGTCTGAATGAGATGGAGCTCCCCGGACCGCTGCCGGGTGGGCTGGTGGCGGTGGAGTCGCCCATGCCCTGGGGGGCTTCCTTCGTGCCAAAGTCGAGGCCGCCGGCCCGTCAGTTGACCGTCGTTCCACTGAATAAACTCCGTCCTGAAGAGAGGATTGCGCTGACCTGCCTGCAGGGGTTGACGTGCCGCACCGAGCCGCAGATTTGGCTAATTCACACAGAGACGGACCGTTTCTGGTTGGATTGGCATCAAAAGCAGGGGCACATCGACGGCTTCCGCGAGGAGACCGACTGGAGCGCTTTGTTTGCAAAGTACAAGGACGTGATCAAAGGCGCCGTCATCGCGGACCCCGCCCTGTACCGGGGCGATCTGCTGGCGGTGAACGTGGCGGCGTGCGAGGACTGGATTGTGACCTCGCCGGAGTTGGCGCAGCGGCTCGGACTGGAAGTCCGGCTGGATCTGCGCGGCCGCTTCAAGACGTATGCGGAGGGCTTGGATTGGATGTGGACGACCTACAAGGACCGCTTCAACCAGCACATGTGCGACTACATGCATCCGGGGCGCCTGACCCGGGGGAATTTCGCCTATGCCTACCAGTGGAAGGCGCCGATGCTCTGGATCTGCGGGAAGGAAGAGGAGGACTATCCGGGCGCCGACCGGGGCGCGGAAAAAAGGGCGGTGGCCCGCGTATTTTCCGAGATGCCCGTGAATATTCCGATCTTCGGTTTCCCGGCGGCGGGGGAGGGGGTGGGAATTGGAGAGCCTCCGGGGGTAGCGCTGGCGAGCCGGTATGGGAAGGGGCTGATTTGCACCGACCACATGCTCAACGCGGGGGTCCTGAGCGGGGTGGCGCTTGCGGAGCTCAAGCAACCGGTGCAGCCACCGGCGCCGGCCCTTGAAAAGGACAAGATCTATGTCGCGCTGGTCATGTCAGACGGGGACAACCAGAACGCGTGGCATTTGTTCTTTCGCCAGTACTTTGAAAGTCCCAGCCACGGCAAATTCCCATTGGCCTTCGGCATCGGGCCGGCAATTTTGGAGCTCCAGCCCGGGTTGGCCCAGTGGTACTATCAGCACGCCACACCGACTACGGAGTTCATTGCCGACGTCAGCGGAGCGAGTTACATGCAACCAGACCACTGGGGTGAAGCCTACACAAACAAGGCAGAGGTGCTCTCTGGTTTTTTGAAGTGGACCGCAAAACTTCTGCCCCCGCTCGGCCTCCGGACGGTGCGCACGGTCCACGGAGAGGATGCGTTCCTTTCGGAGTACGCGAAGGCGCTCCCCTTTTGCCACAGCCTTTTCGCTGACATGGGGTGTTACTCGGGGCACAACGGCTACGGGAATCTCACCTATGAGCTGCCCGGCGGGATGCCGGTATTCCGCGCGGTGACGACGTGGCGGAATTTTGGGACCGGATTTATGGGGGAGATCCGCGAGCAAGTCGGGGCGACACGGCCTGCTTTCGTAAACGGGTTTGTGCACTGCTGGACCTTTAAAGCGAAGGAATTGGACGAAATCGTCAAGAATGCGGGACCGGACGTCGTGTTTGTCACCCCGACGCAACTGGCGACGCTTTACAGGGTAGCGCACGGGAAACCCACACCCCCGTTAGGGCAGATACCCCCCAGATAAGCAGCCGACAAGGAAGGCGCGTGCCAAAAATGTGCCTTGGAGGGGCCTTCCCTTGCCTTGCCGTTACTGGAGACGGTGTTTGCCAATGTCGATCAGGGCCCCCTGCTGCCTACCCGCGGAGCACTCTGACGGACCCGTCAGAAGCCGGTTCGGGGGGTGCTCAGGGCCGCTTGCACACCGGGGCTCTGCTCGGTGAGTCCCGTCAGTTGGACGCTGCCCTTGTGTCTGGATGAATCGTTTCAAAAGGGGTGTATTTCTGAGGGGCACCGTTTAACGGCGAAGGTTGGCAGGTCGCCTGAAAAAGCCATCTATTCTAGGACTCCCCTCGCTCAGGGTGCATTAGTCACACCATCCCGATGGCTTTTTCTGTTTGCTCCTCTTCCAGTTGCCGAAAGGCGACCGGTGCATGCACTCCTTGCGACCCTCGTACTTGTTAGCGGGTGCTGTGGTGCTCCCATTCCTTTCCGCTTCCGCATTTTGCGTCTCGGTATGGGGCTCCTTGCTGCTTTCAGCGGGTGAGAGCTTCTGGGAAGCAAGACATACACTTCGGGAACTGGCATGAGCCTTGGGGGGTGTTCGCCTTCATTAGTGGACGGCCACCATTTGCCTCGGATCCAGGGGGAACTTCGTCTTCAACGCAGTGAGCGTTTTTTGGCGCAGGCATTGTCCATCCCTCCCGGACACGTCCTACCTTGGTCCCACTGGAGGGTCCGGGCAAATAAGCAGGCTGCGTCTCCTGCGAATAAGATCCGTCTTCCCCCCGGAACCTTCCGCTTTGAGCAGAAAAGTCGGAACCTGTCCCCAAGAGCAAAGTGCAAGCGCCCGTCGAGTTTGAGGGGCATCTTTCCAAATTATTCGGCCGGCTTGTCCGATTTCTCTGCCTTGAAGAGGGCGCCAGGGGTGGTGCCGTCGGAGCCGACCAACGTTTTAATCGCGTCGTCCATGCCATCCGAACCGATGACTTTGCCATCCTTGATGACCTGCACGGCGTACCCGGAAATACGCGTTCCCATACCGTCCTTTGGTGCCGTCGCTGCGGCACCGGGAGCCGGCTTGCCGCCCTTCGCCGCCGGTTGCACAAATACAGGGCGGGGCGTCCAGGTCGACTTCACCGGTTTGCTCGTAATCATCTCGGTGCCATTTGGACGCAGATTAATCTGTGATTCGCCGCCATCCAGCAGGGTGAGTTTGGAAGTCTTTGCATCCCGACCCAAAAACCAATAACGCACTGTGACGCTGCTTTCGGGTTTGTTCACCTGGTTGTGAACCGTTACTTCCAAAACTCGGCTTTGTTCAATCGGTTTGGGGCCGCCGCCCCGTCCCGCTTCGGGCTTCGGCGTGCCGGCTTCGGCCTTTTCCCGAACTGCCACCAACTGTCCATGCACCTCCAAAGCTGCCTGCGCCGCGGAAAAAGACATCAGACTCACCAAGAGGAACCAAGGGCGCATTCTCATAATTGTCTCGTATCAAGTCTCTACCCCGGAATCGAGAGCAAAGTGAAGCAATCCCTGCCTGCTGTTGAGCGTACAATGCGAATTCTGATTTTGGTCAGACCTGGGCGGTGCCGTAGAACCAATGTGCGCAGGCCGGTCTTGCGCCCTTGCCGGGCGCCGGGCGCTCCCTTTGGGACAGACCGGTGGTAGCGCTCGCGGGGCTCGCTTCTCGAGCGGCTTCTTTCGGCTAGCCCTCTGGGTCCGTTTGGCTGGCCCCACTTCGGAGAGAAAGGCCTCCGGACAAATCAATGATTCGGGGCACTAGGTTTATCGTGTGGCAAAAGCGCCTGCCCCTTGAGTGTGGGCGAGTTTGTGGACTTCAAACAACCGTTCATCTTGTGCGAAGTCTCACGCGGATGCTTGGCCGCCGGTCTGGTCTGCGGCGCTCTCTGCCCCGGGTTGCCATCCCAAAGACGTCATCTGTAAGGACGCCGGTCTCGTAGTGCTGGCGCGGCTTGTGAGTTGCAGGCACTGGTTCCGTCGGAAGACGGCGCCGTGGAGGTGCGTCCGTGAACACGCCTTGGCGCCGTTGCCCGAGGAACCAGCCCGATGGGCCGATGGGCCGATGGGCCGCCGGCTAACCCGGAAGCGGGAAGCGGCGGGTGAAGTGGCGTACGGTGTCCTTGACCTTCGCCAACTGGGCCGGGTCGTGCACCTGCGCGAGCGCCGAATGGATGAGATCGGCGATCTCCATCATTTCCTCTTCCTTCATTCCCCGGGTGGTGACCGCGGGCGTGCCGATCCGGATGCCACCGCCAAGGGTGATCTTTTCCGTGTCGAAGGGGATGCCGTTTTTGTTGACCGTGATTCCGGCGTGATCGAGCGCTTCCTGGGCGATCTTTCCGTTGAGGCCCTTTGGGCGAAGGTCCACGAGCATCACATGGTTGTCCGTCCCCCCGGAGACGATCCGGTAGCCGTGGTGGCTGAGGCGTGCGGAGAGAGCCTTCGCATTGGAGACCACCTGTGCGGAGTAGGTCTTGAAGGAGGGCTGCAACGCTTCCAAAAAGCAGATCGCCTTTGCCGCAATGACGTGTTCGAGCGGGCCGCCCTGGCAACCCGGGAAGACCTGGCCGTCTACTACCTTGGCGTACTTGGCTTTGCACAGGATCAACCCGCTGCGGGGGCCGCGCAGGCTCTTGTGGGTGGTGGTCGTCACAAAGTCGGCGAGTCCCACAGGGGAGGGGTGCACGCCGCCGGCCACCAGGCCCGCGATGTGGGCCATGTCCACAAAAAGGTACGCTCCCACGGAGTCGGCGATGGCGCGCATCCGTTCAAAGTCGATGATGCGAGGGTAGGCGCTGGCCCCGGCGGTGATCATCTTGGGTTTAACCTCGAGGGCCGTCTTGGCGAGGGCGTCGTAATCAATGCGCTCGTCCTTTTCGGAAACGCCGTAGTGGACGATGTCGAAGAGACGGCCCGAGAAGTTGGCCTTGTTTCCGTGGGTCAGATGCCCGCCGTGGTTCAGATCCATGGTCAGGAGGCGGTCGCCCGTCTGCAGGACGGAGAAGTACACGGCCATGTTGGCCTGCGAGCCGGAGTGGGGCTGGACGTTGGCGTGTTCCGCGCCGAAGAGTTCCTTGGCGCGGTCTATTGCGAGCTGCTCGACGATATCGACGTTTTCGCATCCGCCGTACCACCGCTTGCCGGGGTAGCCTTCGGCGTACTTGTTGGTGAGGCAGGAGCCCTGCGCTTCCATTACGGCTTTCGATGTGAAGTTTTCGGAGGCGATGAGTTCGATGTTTTCAAACTGGCGGAGTGCCTCCGCTTGAATTGCCGCGTAAATGGCAGGATCCGCCTCGGAGAGGGACTGGTTTGAAGCGGCGCCCGTCCCCATGTGTTCGAGCTTTTCCACCCGGCGTTCGTGCCGGCCGCCCTCGAAGCTCGTCCCTAAAAAGGCGTCGACCATGCGGGCTGCGTTGGACGGATCGATGTGGCGGGAGCCCATGCACAGCACGTTGGAGTCGTTGTGCTGGCGGGTGGTGCGGGCGTCCTCGACATCGGTGACGAGAGCGGCGCGCACCTGCGGGAAGCGGTTGGCTGCGATGCTCATGCCGATGCCGGTGGTGCACATCAGAATACCGAAATCAGCCTCGTGCGCTGTGACCGCCCTGCAAACCGCCTGTGCGTAGTCGGGGTAGTCTACACTGTCGCTGCTGTTGGTGCCGAAGTCGGTGACCGCGTGTCCTCGCCGGGCGAGCGCCTCGCGCACCGCCTTTTTAAGTTCCAGTGCGCCGTGGTCTGAGCCGATTGCAACGCGCAGAGCGCGCTCGCTTTTGGTGCTGGTAGGGGGGGACGTCAGGGTGGAGGTGTCGCTCATGGGTTTGGAATCGATGAAGTGCAGCAGGGAGGGGATCGCCTTCTGCAGGGTGTCGCGGGTTTGGATGTAGGCGTTGAGTCCCTGACCAATGGGGTCCGGGACCTGGGCTGGCAGGGAGTCGTCGAACTCGCAGACCAGATGCGCCTTGCGGGCGGCGTGGGGAAATTCGTCCTCGAGGGCATCCCGGTGGCCGGGGGTCATGCAGAAAATGTGGGTGGCCCAGTCGGCCAGTTCC
>CANJYI010000128.1 GCA_947478975.1 Chthoniobacteraceae bacterium | reverse complement strand
GCGCTCGACCAGATGAACGTGTTTGCCAGCACGGACGAATGGACCTCTCCCGTGTACGCCGAGGTTGGCCCCGACGGCGCCATCTGGGTCGCCGACTGGCAGAACTTCATCATCCAGCACAACCCCACCCCCAGCCCGGAGCGGGGCGGATACAAGGCCACCACCGGCCCTGGCGGCGCCCACGAAAACGCCCTCCGCGACCACGAACGCGGCCGGATCTACCGGATCGTTGCCAACAAGCCGCAGGCACCGAAGGCGCCGAGTCTCAACCCGCAATCGAGCGAATCTCTGGTTCAGGCGCTGGGGAGCGACGTCCAGTACACCCGCCTTCAAGCGCAACACCTGCTGGTGGAGGGACGGCGCACCGATGCGGTTCCCTCGCTTAAGAAAATCGTCAGCGCAAACAAGGCTGAGACCGCCGCGATCCATGCCCTCTGGGCATTGGAGGGCCTTGGCGCCCTGGACGCGGAGACCCACAAGGCCGCACTGTACGCGGGGGATCCGAGACTCCGGCGCAATGCCATCCGCGCCCTGGGAACCGACTCCGCCGCCCAGACGCTCTTCTATGGTTCGGGCGTCGTGACCGACCCGGAACTGCACACCCGCCTCGCGGCATGGGTGCGTCTGGCGGAGTTTCCCACGACCCCTGAAATCCAGAAACTGGTGCGGAGTCTGGCAGCCGATCCGCTCACCAAGTCCGACGAGTGGTTGAGGGAAGCCTCCCGGGTGCTGGGCAAACGGCATTCGACCCAGACCTACACCGAGGGACCAAACCTCCTCCCCAACGCAGGGCTTGAAAGCCTTGGCGCAAACGGTCTTCCAGAGGGCTGGACGCGCCGCGACTACAACAAGGCTTCCGGACCGGAGTTTGCCACCTGGGCAAGCACGACGGCGAAAAACGCGTTCCACTCCGGGGACCGCGCCCTGATGGTGACCTCCAAGGAGAAAGTGGACACCAGCTTCCATGCAGACGCCCCACTCAAACCCGGCACGGACTACAAACTTTCCGCCTGGGTCCGGGGCAAGGGACTCAAAGGAAAGATCAGCCTGAACGACCACATCGGGCGCCACGAAACCGAAAAGCTGACCAAGGACGGCGGTTGGACCGAGGTTGAGACGATCTTCAACAGCGGCGACAAGCAGACTGCGAGCATCAACCTGCTGTTTGTGGGCTCGGGTGAGGCTGTTTTCGACGACATCAAACTTGTCGAACTACGTCCCGTCGCCGATGCAGCCCTGCTTGCCTCCGACCCAAAACGCGGAGAAGCGATCTTCTTGAAGCACCCGACGGCCGCCTGCGTTTTGTGCCACGCGCTCAAGGGCCAGGGCAGCAACGTCGGCCCCGCCTTGGACGGCATTGCCGCGCGCAAGGATGCGGCCTACATCCGCCAAAGCCTGCTCGAACCGAACGCCGTTCTGGCGCAGGGGTTCGAGTATCTTAAGGTTTCCCCCATGCCACCCATGGGGCTAATCCTGAGCGCCCAAGAGGTCGAGGACGTGCAGTCCTTCCTCCAGACCCTCAAGTAGCCCGGACCTGCGGTCTTTCAATTTTGCTAGGCTTGAGGTAAGCGGGGGGAGTGGTTTCATTCCACTCCCCCCAACTCATGACTATAAAAGCCCACCCCCTGGCGCTTCTCCTTGCCCCGTTTTTGGTTCTCCTCCCGCCCCCGCTGAAGGCAGCGAACGAGGCAGGCCCGCAGGCGTCAACCCAGCCCAAAATCGAGCCAAAGTGGGAGGCCCTTGCCCTCAAAAAGCGCGCGTCGGTCCAAACAACACCCGGCGCGATCGTCTGCATAGGCAGTTCACACATGGGCAACTGGAAGACTTTCCAAACCGACCTGAAGCCGCTGACGGTCTTCAATCTGGGAATTGGCGGCAGTAAAATGTCGCACGCGGCCGAACTCTTCATCCCCCTGCTGGCGGTGCCGGCTAAACCGCGCGCAGTGATTCTCTACGAAGGCAGCAACGACCTCAACGCGGGGGAAACGCCGGAAAACGTTCTCGAGAACTTTCAAAAGCTCCACCAGCACCTTCACCAGGCCCTCCCTGAGACCCGCCTTTACGTGTTGGGAATTGTGCCCAGTCCAGGAAAACGTTTTGAGCGTTGGGCGGCCATACAGGAAACCAACGCCCTTCTCAAGGCAGAGTGCGAGGCGCAGCCTTGGATCAAGTTTCTCGACACTACCACCCCGCTCCTCGGCCCAGACGGAAAACCACGCCCGGAATGTTTCATTCCCAACGACCCCCACATGACCGAGCGGGGCTATGAAACCTGGACCTCGGTGATTGTCCCAGTCGTGGTCGCAGCCGAAAAGGGCTTCGAACCCGTCAAAGCTCCCTAATCTTCACTTCCCCCCCTCTACTCCTCAATCCAATGAAAAAAACCTCCGCACTTCTCTTGCTCAGCACCGTTCTGCTACCCGGCATTTCCCAGGCAGAAATTAAACTGCCCGCCATCTTCGGCAGCCACATGGTGCTGCAACAAAACCTGGCCAACCCTGTCTGGGGTTGGGAAATGCCCGGCGCCGGCGTTACCGTGACTTTTGCGGGACAGAAAAAGACCGCCATTGCCGGAAAGGACGGCAAGTGGATGGTCAAACTCGATCCAGTGCCCGCCAATGCCGCCCCACAAAAGGTGGAAATCAGCAGCGGCTCCCAGACGGTGGTTCTCGAGGACGTCCTTGTCGGCGAAGTCTGGGTCTGTTCAGGGCAGTCCAACATGGGTTTCACCCTCAGGAGCGACTGGAACGGCGACTTGGAGGCCGCGGCTTCAAACCTGCCCAACCTGCGTCTGATCAAGGTGCCTCAGGTCGGCACCCAGGAGTTACAGAACGACTTCAAGGGAGAATGGAAGGCGACCACTCCGGAGACTTCGGCGGGCTTCAGCGCCGTTGGCTTCCTGTTCGGACGCTACATCCACCAGATTGTGAATGTGCCGGTGGGGCTCATTGACAACGCCTGGGGAGGTTCAGCGGCCGAGGCTTGGATCCGCCGCGAACGCCTCGAGCAGGATCCCCGCTTCGCCGGGCTCATGGAGAACACGCGCAAGACAGAGGCCCAAAAACAGTCCCCCGGGGCTCTGGCCGAATACGAGGCAGCCCTTGAGAAGCACAAGGCCGCAGCCGCCAAGGCAAAGGAGGAGGGCAAGCCCGCGCCCCGTGGCCCCCAACCTCCGGCTGCCTGGCTCACCGGCAACCAACGCCCGGCGAACATCTTCAACGGAGTGCTCAATCCCACCATCGGCTACGGAATCAAGGGTGCAATCTGGTACCAAGGCGAGAGCAACGCCGGCCGCGCTTACGAGTACGGCGAGCTGTTTCCCTTCATGATCAACGAGTGGCGCCGGGAATGGAATCAGGGCGACTTTCCCTTCTACTGGGTGCAGTTGGCCGACTTCATGGCCGAGTCCGTCACCCCAGGCGACAGCACCTGGGCGGAATTGCGGGAAAGCCAAACCAAGACCATGTCCCTGCCGAACACGGGCCAGGCGGTAATCACCGACCTGGGCGAGGGCAGGGACATCCACCCGAAAAACAAGCACGACGTGGCAGCGCGTCTGGTGCGTTGGGCGCTTGCGAAGGACTACGGAATCAAGATCCCCTTCCGGAGTCCGGAGTTCAAAAAGCTTGAAATCCAGGGGGGCAAAGCCGTCGTAAGCATTGATTGCTTCGGCAGCTCGCTCCGTCCCTTCGACGTACAGGAGGCCATTGGCTTCGCGCTGTGCGGGGAGGACCGGGTGTGGCATTTCGCCAAGGGCAAGGTGTTGGGCGCCGACAAGGTGGAGCTAGAATCCGACAAGGTTCCCGCCCCCGTGGCGGTGCGTTACGCTTGGGCGAACAATCCGGTCTGCAACCTGGCCAGCCAAGAAGGGCTTCCCCTCACCCCGTTCCGCACGGACAACTTCGAAATGACGACCAAGCCCAAGGCGCCCGAGCCCGCGGTGAAGAAGTAGGCGTACCCAAACCGATCCGCTGGGCGGGGCCGTTGAAGCGTCCCCTCCCCAGCGGATCCGCCGGCGCACCGGGGCGGTTTGACAGGTTTTGAGGAAACTCCTGTGCCAGTGCCGCCGAGGCGGTACATAGTGGAAGGCCTCCCGACCGCCGCATTCCCGCTGGCCGATGGAGTCCACGGGGCAACCAAAATGACATTCAGCGAACTCGGCATCACAGCGCCCCTTGTGGCAGCGCTCGCAAAGCAGCACATCAGCGAGCCCACCGCGATCCAGATCCTGAGCATCCCGGTGATCGCGGAGGGAAAAGACGCCTACGTCCATGCTGAAACAGGCTCTGGAAAAACGCTGGCCTATCTGTTGCCGCTGCTGTCGCGCCTCGACCTAAAGTCGGAAACCACCCAGGTGGTCATCGTCGCTCCAACCCACGAACTGGCCCTGCAAATTCAGCGGCAGGCCTGTGATCTTGCCCAAAATGGAGGCGTCCCGTTCCGCACTCTTTTGCTCATTGGCGGCACCTCCATGGAGCGCCAGATCGAGAAACTGAAGAAGAAGCCCCACGTAGCAGTGGGCTCCCCCGGACGCATCTGCGAGCTGATCGATCTGGGCAAGCTCAAGCCGCACACTTTCAAAACGATCGTTCTGGATGAAGCCGACAACCTACTCGACGACAAGACGCTCGCGGCGGCGCGCAAGATTGTCCTGGCATCCCCAAAAGGCCGCCAACTGATCTTTGTGTCCGCCACGGCCCAGACTCGGAGCTCCCGGGAGGCCGCTCTTCTTTCCCCCGAGCACATCGTGCTCCAGACCGAGGAGTCGCCACTGAACCCGAACATCGAGCACCTTTTCATCGTGTGCGAGGAGCGAGACAAGCCCGACGTGCTGCGCAAACTCATCAGCGCGGCGGATCCGGAGCGGGCCCTCGTCTTCGTGCACCGCAACGCCACCGCGGAGCAGGTCACCGCAAAGCTCACCCACCACAAGGTGCCCGCCACGGACCTCCACGGCGCCTTCGCAAAGGCCGACCGCAAAAAAGCCATGGACGACTTCCGTTCAGGCAAGGTCCGGGTTCTCATTGCCTCCGACATCGCTGCACGCGGGCTGGACATCTCGGGGGTGAGTCATATTTTCAACCTGGACGCACCCTCACAGAGCATGGCCTACATCCACCGTGTGGGGCGTACCGCGCGGGCTGGGGCCACGGGAACAGCCGTCTCGCTCCTTACCGCGGCGGAGACCCGGTTGGTCCGCCGCTACGAGGAGGAACTTGGCCTGAAGATGCAAGAGGTGCGTCTGCGAGAAGGCCGGATTCTGACTGCAGGATCTCATCCCTCGTACCCCGCTTATCCCAGCCCCGCGGTGTAGCCGCCGCAAGGGACACTCCTCTTCAAAGGTGCTGAGAAAACGGGGTTCCATGCCTGGCTCAAAACGCCAGGAGCCCGCCTTGAATCACCAATTTTTGATCCATGCGTTTGGATTGGAGGGAAGGTGCCCGGTGCTCCAGAGATCAAACGTGATGTTGTAACCAGCCTTCGGATCGTCGACGCCAACCTGCAAGGCTGCCGCCCGCTTGGTGGAATAGCCGTAGGGCCGCGCCTCGGCTCCGGAGTCCCACGGATCCCGGATGTAGGAAACATCGTTTCCATCCATCCGCAGAAGCGCCGACTTGAAGGTAAAGTAGGACGGCAATGCGTTGGGGAGGCCCTCGGTCACGTCAGCTTTTCCGTTCAGATTGGCATCTCCCGAGAGTAGGACATACAGCGCCTTGTTTGCCATCAGGAAGGAGCTGTGGTCACCGTTGTCGATGGAAACCATGGTGTCGGTGTCACCCGAGCGCGGATAGGTCGCTTGGTCCGCCTTGAAGCCCTCGGCCGCGGCTGAAATCCCAGCAATTTCGGTCTCTGCGCGGCTCCGCGCAGATTTGGTCATCGCGTAGCGCTGCACCCCCATGGCCATTCCCATAAGGGCGCCGATCACACCAAGGACAACCAACAACTCCACCAGGGTGAAGGCGGAACGGCCGCGAACAACAGTTTTACGCATAAAAAGGAAGAGCGGAGAAAGAAGCCACCCACAAGACGGAGGCTCCCTGGTTCCTAGCCACCCGCCCCGGGATTGCTCATGTTCTGCACGAGCGAAACCATCGGCAGGAACAGCGCGATGACAATGGTGCCGACCACCACCGCGAGGAAGACGATCATGAGGGGCTCGAGCAGCGAGGTGAGCGCGTCGACGGTGTTGTCGACTTCATCGTCAAACACGTCGGCGATCTTGAGCAACATGTCAGGCAGCTGCCCGGTTTCCTCGCCCACGTCGACCATCGAAATGACCATCGGCGGAAAAACACCGCTCCCCTCCATCGGGGTGACGATGGACTCCCCCTCCTTGACGGCGTCATGCACCTTCATCACGGCATCCGCGATGATTGAATTGCCCGCCGTCTCACGGGTGATGATCAGCGCCTGTAGAATGGGCACGCCGCTGGTCACCAGTGTGCCGAGGGTCCGCGTGAAGCGCGAAATGGAGCTCTTCCGGGTGAGGTCCCCGAACAAGGGCAGGCGAAGTGCTAGAATGTCGAGCATGACACGCCCCTTCGGAGAATTGTTAATCGCCTTCCAGCCCAAGGTTGCTCCCACCACCACCGCCAGAGCGATGTACCAGTTGGAAA
Organism: Chthoniobacteraceae bacterium; assembly: GCA_947478975.1. Classification (GTDB taxonomy): domain Bacteria; phylum Verrucomicrobiota; class Verrucomicrobiia; order Chthoniobacterales; family Chthoniobacteraceae; genus Chth-196. The sequence goes on along the minus strand of CANJYI010000128.1, from coordinate 1,002 downwards.
CCAGGGTCCTGCTGATGTCCATGATGAAGCGGGTCAAAGCAGGGAGCGGCTTGCTCCCGAGCATATCCTTAAACAGCTGTTCAAAGCTTGGCACGATGAATGCCAACAAGAACACCAGAATGAGCATCGCAATGGTCAGAACCACCAGCGGGTAAGTCATCGCCGACTTCACCTTGTTGCGCAGTTTCTGGGCCTTTTCCTGAAACTCCGCCAACCGGTTGAGCACCAACTCAAGCACCCCGCCCAGTTCCCCTGCCTTCACCATGTTGACAAACAACTTTGAAAATACGTGGGGACTGTGTCCGAGAGACTCCGAAAAAGTGCTCCCGCTCTGCACTGAATCGGAAATCGAGAAGATGATTTTTTTGAGGACCGGATCCTTCTCCTGCTTTCCGAGGACCTCGAGCCCCCGCAACAAGGGAAGCCCGGCGTCGATCAGGGTCGCCAGCTGGCGCGTGAAAATCATCAGTACCTTCCCGTCCACCGTCTTGCGCTCAAAAAACTTGAATCCGCCCCCCTTGGGCTTGGCCTTGGCTTTACCCACAACAGCGACCGGAGTCCCAGCAACAGCCACAGGAGTCGCCACCTTGACGGCCACGGCCGTTCCGCCCCCTTTGCCCGCCTCCGTCACGCTGGTCGGAAAAAAACCAGACTTGCGAAGGGTCGCAACCGCTTCGTTTGTCGATGCCGCATCAATGACTCCCCGGGATTCCTGCCCTTGAGCGTTGAGTGCAGCGTATTCGTATTTAGCCATATTCCAGGGGTGGGTTTTGGGCGCGCCCTTTTGAACGCACCTCTTTAGGTGTACTTTAAAACCTCCTCGATGGAAGTCTCACCATCGAAAATCAAGCGCAGCCCGTCCTCTCGCAAGGTGGACATGCCCAGCTCTATCGCCTTCTGCTTGAGCACCACACTGGGTGCGCGCTGGTTGATCAACTCCCGCACCGGTTCGTTGACATCCAGCAGTTCGTAGATCCCCTTTCGCCCGCGGTAGCCGGTGCT
>CANJYI010000127.1 GCA_947478975.1 Chthoniobacteraceae bacterium | reverse complement strand
GTTGATTTCGACAGGGACATCCATCGCAAAAAGACCGCCGCTCAGTTCCGAAATCTCAGACTCGGAGATCACGCCGATCTTTTGGAGGGCAGCCGGATTGTCCCATTCGTGGTTGATGAACCCAACGGCGGCGTAATCGCTGCGGCGCTGGTCCAAGGAGATGTCGAGCCGCTCGCAGATAGCCTCCTCGGACATCGGTTGGTGTGTGCCCAGGGCGATCATCACGTCCAGACCGCGCACCGCCCCCCGAAGGTGCGCGTAAAGAGTCTGGAAGAGCAGTCCGACGGGACAGGTGCGGGTGGAGTCCGGAATGATGAGGACCACCCGCTGGCTGCGGTACTCGTCCAAAGGACAGGAGTCCGCCACCAATTGAGCCACGTCGGAATGGGAGAGGCCGCTGCCTGGAGCTGCCACTCTGGAGAAAGGGGGGGACTGGGTCACAGTGAACTAGTGTTTGGCGAGGTAGTCGGCGACTCCGGCGTGATCGGCCTTCATTCCGTCTTTTCCAGGGGCCCAGTTGGCAGGACAGACTTCCCCGTGCGTTTCAAAGAAGGCCAATGCGTCCACCATGCGGAGGGCTTCGTCGACGTTGCGGCCGAGGGGGAAATCATTGACGAGCTGGTGGCGGACCACACCAGCCTTGTCGATCAGGAAGAGCCCCCGGTAGGCGATCATCTCTGAGGACGCGGTCAGGTTACCGTCTTCGTCCACACCGAATTCACCGTTGAGCACGTCGTAAGCGGAGGAGATGACCTTGTTGGAGTCGGCGACCAGCGGGTATTTCACGCCCTGGATTCCGCCGTGATTTTTCGGAGTCTGGAGCCAGGCCCAGTGGCACTGCTCGGTGTCCGTGGAGACGCCGACAACCGCGGTGTCGCGCTTTTCAAACTCAGCGAGTTTCTCCTGAAAAGCGTGCAGTTCCGTGGGACAAACGAAGGTGAAGTCCTTCGGGTAGAAGAAAAGGACGACGTTTTTTTCTCCAGCGAACTGATCGAGCGAGAAATGAGCGACAAATTCACCGCCGTTGACGACGGCTGGGGCGGAGAAATAGGGGGCGGTTTTTCCTACGAGTACGGGCATAATGAGATGGGTGTTTTGAGTTGGAGCACTTGCGGTTCAGGGAGAAATCTAGCAGGGAAGGCAATCGTCGATAGCCGCCAGCAACTCGGCAACGGAGGACTCAGTCTCGTCGCCCATGTTTGAGAGGCGGAAGGTGGCTCCCTTGAGCTTCCCGTAGCCGCCGTCGATGATGAAGCCGTGGCGCTTTTTAAGCTCCGCGAGAAGGGCGGCTACGTCGATTCCTCGGTTGTTTGCGACGCAGGTGAGGGACTTGGACCGGTACCCTTCGGGCGCGAAGAAATCGAACCCCCGGGCCCTGACCCACTCATGAACGAGGGAGTTGGTGCGGTCGTGTCTGGCGTGACGTGTGGCGATTCCTTCCTCGAAGATGTCCTCTAGCTTGGATTCGAGCGCGTAGATATGGGAAATCGAAGGCGTCGATGGGGTCATGTCCTCGGCCTGATTTTTCTGAAACTCGATGAAGTCGAAGTAGTAGCCCCGCCCCTTGACCGAAGCGGCGCGCTCCATGGCGCGCGGGCTTGCGGCGAAGAGGGCTAGCCCTGGAGGCATTGCCAGCGCCTTCTGGGAACCGGTAAGGAGCACGTCGATGCCCAGTTCATCCATGGGAATGGGCACGACAGAGAACGAGGAAACACTGTCCACGACCAGGCGGACCTCTGGAAACTCGCGCAAAACCTCGGCGATTTCAGCGAGGGGTGACATTACGCCCGTGGAGGTTTCGTTATGGATCAGAGTGACCGCATCGAACCCGCCCTGCTTCAGGTGCTCTCGCACTTGCTCGCCGCGGATTGGCTGGCCCCATTCGACCTGGAGCGCGACCGCGTCCTTGCCACAACGCTTGGAGACGTCGAGCCACTTGTCGGAAAAGGCTCCGCACATGCAGTTGAGCACCTTGCCCGAGCCCACCAGATTGCGGATGGCCCCCTCCATGACGCCCCAGGCGGAGGAGGTGGACAGAAAGACGGGCTGTTTGGTTTGAAAAAGTTCCTGGAGACGGGACTGAATACCGCCGTAAAGCTTCTTAAAGTCGCCACTTCTGTGACCGATCATCGGCTTGCAAAAGGCTGCGAAGGTCTTGTCTGAGACCTGTACCGGCCCGGGAATGAAAAGTTTCATGGATTCGCGGAATGAAACGGGAAAAGGGGGCGGAGCGGCAATGGAAAAGAGAGCCGGAGCTCCGAGCAACCGCTTTGACTACACCATCCAGTGTTCGAGAGCGTAGTCCTTCCGCGTGAGATTAAACTCAATCGGAACGCGCTCCGGGTAGCATTCTCGCTCAAGCCCCCCCTCCAGCACCTTGACCTGAAAGCGGACGATCTCCTCTCCGTCCAGCCCGAGCCTGGACAAGGGGACCGCAAGCTCAACGACTTCAATCGCCGCCAGCGCCCGGTGTTGGCTCACAGTTCCCGACGCGTCGGTCCAACGGTAGGAGGCGAGTCCGACAAAGGACTCGAGCGCAAACTCCAACGCAGCGTGCCGGGGGCCGTGAAACTCGATCCGCACTGTGACATTTTTCCAGAGCAGAGGATCCAGACGGAGGTAGAGGGATTCAGAGTCATTCCCGAAGTGGATCTCCTTCAAAATCCGTTCGGACCGGTACATTGCTCCCTGTTCGCTGCCTGCGACGTAGCATCCCGCCCCCATCCAATCAAAATAGGAGGAGCGTCTGCCGGTGACCTCACGCCGCACAGGCCGCTCCGGGCGGCTGTAGAGAGGGGCAACCCGCATTGCAGTGATGGGCTCCTCCAGAAGGGCCGGAGGCAACTGGCCGCACAGCGTGTAGACGTTTTTCAGGTGCTGGCGGAACAGGTCGTCAAAGAGGGCGTCATTCTCGGTGGAGAAATCCGGGCCGTACCACCAAAACCAGTCACTGCCTTCGGCTGCGTAGATCTCAAAAAGCGCCTCCTCCCGTTTTTCTGCGCTCAGGTGTCCCCCTTCCATCTGGCGCTCCAAGAACTCACGCGTATCACCCAGGAGGTTCCAAGCTCGGTTTTCCTCATCCTCGCCGATCCAGATGTCGAAATTACTGGAGATCCACGAACCGGTGTGGAGATCACTCACCGTCCTGCACGGAGGGACCTCTGCAAGCGCCTCCTCGATGGTTGCTGACTGCAGAAAGGGATCGGAAAGGATGCCTCCGTAGAGCGAGCGCAGGAAGCCCTGCCCGCCGTCCGTAAAGGTTTCCCAAGCATTCTCCCCGTCCAGGATCAGGGGGATGATGCCTCGCCTTTCTGGCAGGGCTAGGGAGATGTTTCGAAGGTGGTTGAGGAGATGGCCTGCCGCATCGGGCGCGCTGTTTTTGGCGGCCATGAACCCGATAAAGTCGGACAGCGGTTTTTCCCTGAAAATCGCCTGGGTGGAGGCGTCACCGTGTTTGACGATCCACCCCTGGAAGAGCTCCAAGTGGTCGGGGTGGCCCCCAAACTGAGCGTGGTCGTGGGCGAGCGAGCGGAACAGATTTTCCTCGTCCGAACAGAAATACTGGATGCCTGCCTGCTGCATCAGGGGGATGATTTCCGGAGCGATCGAGCCCTCGCTGGGCCAGAGCCCCCGGGGGGAACGGCCGAAGAACTTCTTGTGTTGGGCGACGGCAAGCTCCAGATGAGCGGCTGCGTCCTGCGGCCAGTGAAAGCGCCGCGGCAGCTCGCGCCCAGGCATGCAGCGCTCGGCGAGGCTGCTGTCGTAGACGAGGGGGAGAATGGGGTGGAAGAAAGGGGTGGTGGTGATCTCTACCTGCCCCCTCTCCTCAGCTGCCCGGTAGAGAGGGATGATTTTGCGTAAAATCTCCTGATGGATATCCAGCACCCTGAGTTTTTCAGACTCGGAAAAATGCCGCCCCTTCTTTTTCAGGCTGAGGAGCTCAGGATAGAGTCGCTCGGCGGTGTAGCCGCACCAGGCCAGGTTGAACCATGTCTGGAGATCGAGAAACTCCTGAGCCGACCAGTAGCGCATCTCCCGGCGCGCCTCGTCCCTGTCAAAGGAAAGCCCACGTTTGTTGAGCAATTCCCAGTACCGGGGGAATGGTTTGACCAGGTTGTCCGTGTGGATTTTGAAGAAGTTCTCCAAGATCGACAGCCGCTCGTGCTCCTCCAAATCGGCGGCGGGTTTTCTTGCCCAGTCCATCCAGAGGTCGTGAACCCGATTGTTTGCGAGTTGGTCGATCTGGAGCAGCAGAACCGGGGTCATGTTGAAATTGACCCGCAGCCGGGGAAACTCCTCGATGAGCGAAACCATGTCTAGGTAGCCCTTCACCGCATGCAACCGAACCCAGGGCATCAACGCCGTGCGTGAAGCCGGGTTCACGTAGTAGGGTTGGTGCATGTGCCATAAAAAAACCGCGTGCGCCATGAGCTCAGTCCGTACGCCGAACTGAAGGCAACCGCAACTCCAAGCGAAGATTCCGGCGCGGAAAGCGCCCGGAAACACGGGATTCTAAGAAGACGCGCCCGATTCCGGCTACCATCTAGTGGCGGAGCCTAGGCGCGCTGCCTAAAAATGGGGCAGCCGCGGTTTCTAGGCGGAGAAGCTTTCTCCGCAGGAACAGTGCGCGACTGCGTTCGGATTGGTGACCTTGAAACCCCCTTTTTGAAGGTCGTCGGAAAAATCGAGGAGCGAACCGCTCACGAAAAGGGCGCTTTTGGGATCCACCACGACATTGATTCCACCGGAGGGCACCAGAATATCGCGGGCCACTGGGCCGTCCACCAAGTCCATCTTGTACTGGAGCCCTGAGCAGCCTCCCCCCAAAACGGCAACGCGAAGAGCGCCCCCCGGCCTCCCCTGCCGCTCCAAAAGCGTGCGCACCTTGGTTGCGGCAGCTTCGGTGACCTTCACCAGCTTTTCGTTGCCAATTTTGTAGGGAAGCGGTGCGTTCATCGGTCGAGAGTCTACCTACGACTCCATTCAGCGAGAGGCAAAAAGCGAGGCGATTTCCGCCTGCATTTCTAGGGCCTTGGCCCTGGGATCTGCCGCCTGCCGGATGGGGCGCCCCACCACCACGTGGTCCGCGCCGGAAAGGAACGCATCGGCCAGTGTCATCGTGCGCTTCTGGTCGTCGACCTCCTTGTTTTCCACCGGCCGGATCCCAGGCGTCACAATGAGGAGGCGCTCGCCGAGTCCACTGCGGAGACGCTCCGCCTCCAGACCGCTGGAAATGACGCCATCACAGCCGATCTCGAGTGCGCGCTTGGCGCGGGAGTAAACCAAGTCGGCTACATCGCACTGAAATCCAAGGTCGTCCAGATCCCCCCGGTCCAACGAAGTCAGAACGGTGACGGCGAGCACCTTCATGGCTCCCTTGGCGGCGACGGCCCCCTCCAAAATCGACTGGCTTCCATGCACAGTGCAGCATTCCACACCCCGCTTGGAAAGGTTGGCCACCGCATTTTTGACGGTCTCAGGGACGTCAAAAAACTTCAGGTCGACGAATACCTTTTTGCCCTTGGCATGAAGGATGTCCACCAGGTCCCAGTAGCCTTCCGCCATGAACAGCTGGAAGCCCAGTTTGTAAAAGGTGACGGCCTCTCCAAGCTGCTCGATCCAATGCAGCGCGTCCTGCTTGGTGGGAACGTCGAGGGCGAAGATCAGGCGATCCCGGGGATCGATTGGTTTGGTGGAAAGCAAACTACGGTCAGACATGGGAGCCGACTTTCGTGCGAGGCGGCGCCCGTGCCAAGACGCAAAACAGGGAGCGAGGTCAGCCCAGCAGGCCGAAGATGGGATTCAATAGGCTGTTTTTGGCGGATTTACGACCACAGAGAGGGTGCGTAAAATGAGCCAGCAATCCAGAGGAAGGCTCCAGGTTTCCAGATAGCGGATATCCCACTGCACGCGGCGTTCCATGTCGCAGGAATGCCTGACCTCGCCGCGGCAGCCGTTGACCTGCGCCAGCCCGGTCACCCCGGGTTTGACGAAGCTGCGGATGTGGTAGCGCTCCTGCTGGGCGAACTGGCCGGTGTGCTCGACAAAATGAGGGCGCGGCCCAACAACGCTCATCTCCCCGGTGAGCACGTTGAGAAACTGCGGAAGTTCATCGAGGCTGTGCCGGCGCAGCCAGGCTCCAAACGGGTAAATGCGGGGATCCTCCTGAGTGGCCTGCTTTTCGGCCGCCTGGTGGGCGCAGTGCATTGTGCGGAATTTCCATACCTGAAAGGCGGCGTTCGCACGACCATGTCGCCATTGCCTGTAAAAGAGGGGGCCCGGAGACTGTTTGCGTTGGAAGGCCCAGGTCAGGATCGCCACCGGGAGGAGCGCAAAAACGAGCGCAGGAACGCACACAACCAGATCCAGCGCCCTTTTGATAAAACGGTTAAAAGGATTCTGCAACGGCTCTAAATAAGCCGCTCCAAAGCACCAGAAACCCTGTGTTTCCCAACGGAAACGCCCTGGATGGCTCGCCTCCAAGTTTTGAGCGACGACGAGGCGCACTCCCCATTTTTCGCATTGGCCCAGGCGCTGTTTCAGCCGGGCTGCGGAGGGCGATTCAGCCAGGACCACGTGACTCACCCGCTCCTCCCCTACGACGCGCTCCAGCAGCGCAGCATCGCCAAAAAAGGGCACGCCCGTATCAAAAGGCACGCCGCCATCCTCGGAAAGCCAGGCGACAGGCTGAAATCCCAGTGGACTGCAATTTTCAAGCACTCCGCGCAGCTCTTTGACCTGTGAAGCACTTCCCACCAAAACGGTCCGGTGGTGGTGGCGCACTGGAAAGAAAACGGACCCCAACCAACGCGGTAACACCCAGTGGGAACCGACGAGCAAAAGTGAAGTGAGTGCCCAGCGGAAGAGCGTGGCGCTATCCGTCGGGGTTGCTCCGATGAAAAAACGGTCCGCCCACACTGCTGCCACGAGGAGTAGGACCGGAAGTGTTCTGCCGGCGCACTCTGACAGGCTGGGCTCCCGCCCGCCCTGCGCGTTGAGGCATCGCCAGACGCCGGCAGAAAAAATCCCAAGCAACCACGGCCCAGCCTCCTGAAGCACTCTGGTAAAGCGCAGGCTGTCGACAGCAACCAGCCTGTGCATTCCCACGCACACTCCAAGAGCCAAGGCTCCCTGTACCATTGCCACCAAAGCAGCCAATCCACGTGCCCGATAAGAAAACATGCCCCCTCCCCTCTTCCTCGATTCCCCGGGACGCAGGAAACTCCGTCCCACTCTCTAAATCGAATTCCGCGGAGCGAAAGTGGGGTGGCTCCTTAAATCGTTCCTAAGCGGCGGTAATGGCGCACCTCAAACTCAGGATGGCTCTCCACAATGGAGTCCAACTCAAAAAGGTGTTCGAAGGGCGGGAAAAAAGTGTCCCCCTCCGGTTCTGCCGCGACAAGCGAGAGAAAGAGGTCCGAGCAGGCAGGCAGGGCGCGCTCGTAAAGAACGCCTCCCCCAATGATCCACACTGGAGCGGGCGCGTAGGCGCTCTCATCTAGGGCCTCGAAGCTGGGGAGCATCTCCACCCCCTCAAAGCGTGCGGAACGTGAGATGACGACGGCGCGCCGCCCGGGTAGCGGCTTGCCCAAACTCTCAAAGGTCTTACGCCCCATGACCACCACGCCGCCC
>CANJYI010000126.1 GCA_947478975.1 Chthoniobacteraceae bacterium | reverse complement strand
GCATGACTGGAGGGCGGATGACACTACAGACCCGGCTGAGTGGAACCCTCCGACGACCACGCGCGCTCAATGGTGAGTTCCCGCTGACTTCTCAGGAAACGGGAAGTGATCCGCGGAAGCCATCCCAGAGCCTCACAGATAAAAGGAAACCATTAGGAGCATCAGTGAAACTCTGCGTGATCTCCGGATAAACCTCTGATTCTGTGCTTTATGGGTTTTCTTCTGGAAAGCCCGCGAGCTGTCCTTCCCGAACTTGGGTTTGATTTGAGCCGATGGCGCTCCACTTCCCCACTCCCAACCCCGTCCCTCAACGCTGGAGTACCCGCACATAGTCCACAACGAAGCGCGCAGGAAACACCGTCTCCCGAGCCACCGCCCCGGCGAAGCCGCCCCCCAGGGCAAGGTTTAACACCAAATAAAACCTCTCGTTGAACGGCGCAGGAAACGCCCCCCCTTCTGAGGACCATTCCATCTGTTCCTGATACTGAACTCCGTCCACAAACCACCGGATCACGCCAGGCTCCCATTCCACGGCAAAGAGATGGAAGTCTTTTGTGAAATCGCCGTTCTCCAGGCGGTACAACTGCCCCTTGGATTTGTTCCGCGGCCACGCCCCCCCAAAATGCAGCGTCCCGTGCACCCGGTCCGTCTCGTGCCCCTTGAATTCCATGACGTCGATCTCCCCGCTCGCAGCCCAGCCACCGTATTTCTCTGTGCTCGGCAGCAGCCAAAACGCAGGCCACAAACCCTTCCCTGCCGGCAATTTTGCCGACATCTCAAAACGCCCGTACTGCCAATCCGCACGCCGCTTCGTGCGGATCCTTGCGGAGGAGTAATCCTTGAGCACCCCCGCCATGTTCACCTTTTCACGGCGAGCTTCAAGAATCAGACACCCGTTCTCCACCCGCAGATTCTCGGGCCGGTCCAGGTAATACTGCAACTCGCCGTTTCCTCCTCCGTGCCCGTTTTCCTCCGCCGCCCACTTGGTCCAATCAATTGAGGTGCCGTTAAAATCATCCCGCCAAACTTCGCGCCATTCGGCACCACGCAGGGGAAGAACCGTCAGAAGACACAGCACTGCCGAAAACCGAGACATGGTTGATCAATAATGGGAATTCGAAGGATAGAAAGGCGATTTCCGCCCCATCTTTTCGGGACCCGCTAAAATCATTTCACGGTTTGCTGATCGTGCTATCGGCCATGCCGCTCTTGTAGGCGATGGCGTGCAGCTGGATACTGGGCTGAAGGGTACTCTTGCCGCAATCCACACAGCTTCGGGTGCGGGTCGGCGGCGTGCCGTCGAGGGCGTAGCGAAACCATGCCCGAGGGGTCGAGGACTGAAGCGTGCTGGTCTCGCCATCGTTGCCCTTCGCTGGTGCGGTGCTGATTTCCGCGAGCACCTGGTAGACCTCAGTCGCCGAGACCTACGAACCGCAAAAGCGACCTCCGACCATAAGTTGCCCGCAGTGAACACGACCTAGGACCACTCTCCCTCGTCCTCGTAACTCCACCCGCACGACGGACACCGCGTTTGATCCGGGGGAATAAGCGTATGACAGGCACAACATTCGGACGCACCTGAAACCAAGGGCAAGCTCTGCCCAGCGGGCTCCAGTTCGGTCTCCGAAAGAATCCTTTGGGCCTCCTCCAAATCTGATTCCGGCACTTGAACCCTCACGCCTCCAATTGCCGCAGCGCGCCAAGGATGGAGCTGCGTGATGTATTCATCCTGAATAAACGCCGGAATCCCAGACTCGTTTAACCTGAGTCGGAGCAGGTGCGCCTCCTCGGTCTTCCAAAAGGTGGCGATGGTTTTCATAAGGCGCTCAAGTGTAGCTCTGGCTTGAGCCGCCAATTGTAACAAAAACAGCAGGCTCCCCCAAAAACAAAAGCCGCGGAAACGATCCCAAAGCGATGGGGCTCTTGCGGGCATCGCCTGCCTTCTAGGAAGGGCTCAGGCAGTAGGTTTCGGGATTGAGCCAAGCTCACCAACGGCCATCGGTTTTGATGGCACATGTTGAAATACGATGCCTTGAGAGCACCCGCTCTTCGCCGAGACTATTCCCTCCGGCTCCCTCAAATTTACGGCCAAACCCCGCCGAGTCTTCGTTGTTCACTTTGGGAGTGGCAGCCGGGCGGAAGGAGACAGCACGAAGGACGTGTGTCGACCGGAGGAGAAAGGGGGTGAGGAAAGGCGGCTAAGCGGGACCCTCTCTAAACGTCTTTAAGCGCCGATCGCTCAGACACTCACCAACAGATTTCGCCACACCAGCCAATGCTCCAATTGTTACCAAGACCCCCAGGACTCGAACCCCCGGGACCTTACCAAACACAGAAGAACTCGCGCAGTATGCCCTTTGAAACCCTGAAACCCAGCACCCAACTCCGCTTCATAGAATTAGATAGCGTCCGAGCCCTGGCTGCCCTCTGGGTCTTCGCTTATCACGTGTGGCAATTCGGGGGCAGCCCTCTGCTGCCGGTCTCCGTCGCAGGATTTTCCTTTGATCTCTTCGCACCCATCCATCACGGCCCCGCAGGAGTCGACGTGTTCATGGTGCTCAGCGGGTTTTGCCTGTTCTGGCCGCTCACCAAAAAGTCGGCCGTATTTGACTGGAAAGATTACACGATCAAACGCGCACGCAGAATCCTACCCGCGTACTACGGCGCAATGGCGTACGCGATCCTCGCGCCAATCCTCCTTGTATTCATCGTCCGACTTGCCGGTTGGCAGGCGAACATCCAACCCATTCCATCCCCCCGCCAAATTCTCACCCATCTGCTTTTCATTCACACCCTTTTCCGTGACACGTGGGATGGTATTACCGGCGCATTCTGGTCCATGGGCCTTGAAGCCCAATTCTACGTGGCCTTTCCTTTTCTGGCATGGGCATGGAAGCGCATTGGTATCCGCGCTATCGCCTACGCGGCCCTGGCCTCCCTCGTGTTTCGGATAGGGGTCGGACTTCTTGCAAGCGAGGGCAGCTCAATCGATTCGTTTCTCCTCTCGATCACCTTTCTGGGCCGCTGGATGCAATTCGCTGCCGGAATGGCCGCCGCCCTGTGGGTGCGCCACAACCTCAACTCCATTGTACCCATATCGCCTCTGCAATGGTGTGGCCTCGCCGCATCCAGCATCCTGTTCGGAGTCATCGGTCTTGTCGCCCCCTCCATCACCCACGGTCCCGTCCCCCTGCGCGACATACTGCTTGCCACCGGTTCCGCAGGACTTCTTGCAAGTCTTTGCACCGCCCCCAAGTGGGTCAAATCGCCCCTGCTCCACGGACCGCTCCCATTCCTTGGGCGAATCTCCTACAGCTTCTTCCTGATCCACCAGCCCACCTCTTGGTACGCAATGGAGTTTTTCCGCAAAAAACTCAGCTTTTCCGGAGCGCCCCTCGTCCTGCTCGGGTACACCGCCGGCTTCGTCATCACGGCGATCTGCTCCACCGCCTTCTACCACATTTTCGAGAGGCCGTTTCTTTCCTCATCCAACAAAACTGCCCCCCCGATTCCGGTGTCCAACAGGCAGCCCCAGACCGTGGCCTGATTCCCCCGCTGCTTCGACACCTTTCCCAATCGCCCTGTGCTCACACCCAAATCACTGCTTTTGATCCTATCCAGCGTGAGCCTAAACGCTCTCGCCCAAGTGGTGCTGCGCAAGGCGATGCTTCTCGTCCCCGCGCAGCCCTCGGCCGCACCGTTGCGCCTCGCCCTCCAGCTTCTCTCCAACCCCTACCTCTGGTCAGGTCTGTGCTGCTACGCACTCAGCATCGGGCTCTGGCTGGCGGTCCTCTCCAAGGTCCAGGTCAGTCTCGCTTATCCGATGCTCTCGGTCGGTTACATTATCGCGGCAATGCTTGGCTACGTGTTTCTTCACGAATCCCTCAGCCCCTATCGAATGCTGGGCATCGGCGTTATTTGCCTCGGCGTCATTCTCATCTCCAGAACCGAATAACATGCGCCACGTCATCATCGGAGGCTCCGGCTTCACGGGCACCGCGCTCTGCGAGGCGCTCCTCATTCGCGGGCAAAGGCCTCTCGTGCTCGATCTGCGCCCCGTCCCAGCGCAACTCTCCTCCCGCGTCGACTTCCTCCAAGGCGACACCACCGACAAGCGCGCACTCGCCTCGCTCCGCCTCGGCCCTCACGACGCCGTCTACCAACTCGCCGCACGCCAATTCCACGGCCCAGTCCCCTATCGCGGCCGCCAAACCTGGTTTGATGCGGTCAACGTGCTCGGTGTGCGCGCGCTGCTTTCCGCCATGGCCGACGCGGGCACCTCTCGCCTTGTCTTCTTTTCAACCGACATGACTTATGGCCGTCCCCGGCAAAGCCCTGTCCCCTCGACCCATCCCCAAAACCCTCTGGGACACTACGGCCGCAGCAAACTGGCCGCAGAGCGCCTACTGCTCGAAGCCGTTCGCAGCGGCCGATTCCGCGTCACGATCTTTCGTCCACGGCTTATCGCGGGCACCGGCAGACTTGGAATTCTCTCAAAGCTTTTCAGCCTCATCCGCCGAGGGGCCCCCGTCCCCATGATTGGCTCAGGCAGAAACCGCTACCAGCTAGTCGCGGTGAAGGATTGCGTTGAGGCGGCCCTCGTCGCGGTGGAGGCTGGCTGTCCCACTGGACCGTTCAACCTCGGCTCGGCCAGTCCACCAAACGTCAAAACGCTTCTCAGCTCTATCATCTCGAGGGCTGGTTCAAAATCCAGGCTCCTGCCGACCCCAGCCTCTCTCGTCCAGTTGACGCTTTCGTTGCTGGACGCAGTCGGTCTCACCCTGCTGTATCCCGAACAGTTTGCGGTCGCCGACAGCGATTTTGTCTTGGACACCTCTCAAACGGAGAAGGAACTGGGCTGGGCCCCCGCAGCCAAGGACGAAGATGTCCTTTGGGACGCCTACACCCACTTTTGCGCCACCGCCTGAGTGTCCCCAAACCTCTGTCACGTCCACGCCTGGTTACCTGGGAGTAATTTCAAAGCACCTTCATTCTCCACGCCGGCACACCCACAGGATGCCCCTGAAGTCCTGCTCTCCCAATCAGGGCCGCGTCAAGAAAGCACTGCTCTTCGCGTTTTTTTAGACGTGCCAAACTCAGCCGGGGCCAGGAACGCACTGACGCAAACACATGCATTGGTGTTTGTTCCGACACACAACAACTCTTCCGCATTTTGTTAAAACCTTTTGCCAGCAGCCTCCGTAGACAACAGGGAAGCGCAGCCCGCTTTCGGACAGTCGCACACCCTCCACACGTCGCAAGCCGGATCGCACCATACACCTTCCAGAGGTCCTCCAACGAGCAACAAAGCCTCCACATGAAAGCCACACCTAAGAGCATAGAGCCAACCACTTTCACGGGCCGCTGCTGCGACACAGCCGCCGATTCCCGGCTCCCTTTGATGTTATTACGGGTGGGAAGGTTTCTGCAAAACCACCTCTCTGATGCATTGCGGACACTGCTTCTTCCGGGACTCCTGTTTTTTTCCGCCCTTTTATGCGCCCCCCTCCGTACCCAGGCGGCCCTCCAAGAGGAGATACGCATCAATGCCGGTGGCGGGCAGTATACCGACACCAAAGGGCAGACCTGGAGCGCCGACAAATTCTTTTCCGGAGGCTTCAACTACTCCACCTCCCGAACCATCTCAGGCACCACTTCCCAACCGCTTTTCCAAACCGAGCGCTCAGGTGCCTTTTCGTATCAAATCCCCGTCGCCACAGGCCGGTTCAGGGTGACGCTCTACTTCGCAGAGATCTACTTCAAAACCTATGGGAAGAGAATCTTCACGGTGAACGCAGAGGGTGCCCCTGCATTGCCCCTACTTGACGTAGCACAGTCGGTCGGTCCAGACGCCGCGGTGGAAAAGACCTTTGACGTGGAAACTGTCGACGGCTCACTGGACTTGGCTTTTGTTCCCGTCCTCGAAAATGCAAAGCTCTCCGCCATCCGGATCGTCCACCTGCGCGAAGGGCCGGCTCCCATGCTTGGTGTGATCGCCGCCCCGGACTTTACGGCCGCCACCGCCCCAACGGACGCAACGCTTGCCGGCACCGTCACTGGCCGAGCTCCGGTTGACCCGTCCTACCGCAGTGTTTGGGAACAGACGGAGGGTCCGGCTCTGTCGGAAATCCGCGATCCCACTGCCGCTTCCACCTCCATTGGGTTCACCACTCCGGGCATCTACAGCTTCCGTTTAAGCGCATCCTGCTACAGCTCCACGGCAAGCGGCTCCACCCGCGTCCTTGTGCCCGGTGACACCTCTGCCCAACCCCCGGTGCGCATCCATTGCGGGGGGCCCGCTTACACTGATTCCACAGGGAAGCTTTGGCTTGCCGACCAGTTCTTCCAAGGCGGCGGCATTTTTTCCGCCACAGGAACAGTTCAGGGCACACCGGACTCCCCACTCTACCTGAGTGAACGGTTCGGAGCCTTTGGCTACCATATTCCAGTCCGCAACGGGCTCTATACCGTGCGCATACATCTGGCGGAGATCTATTTCAAAACCGTTGGCTCACGCGTCTTCAACATCACGGCTGAAGGCAAGCCCTTCGGGCCCGCAGTGGACATTGTGCAGAGGTCAGGGTTCATGAGTGCAGGCGTGATGAGCGAGCTTGTCCAAGTGAAGGACTCTGCGTTGGACTTAGAATTCCTTCCCACAAAGGATAACCCGAAAGCCTCGGCAATCGAACTTGTGCCGTTCGCGCTTGATCCGATTCCACTCCAAGTTGACCCCGGACCGGACATCGTCATCCAGTTGCCCACCGATTCCACGCTGCTTCAAGCCCGACTCATCCCCTCCTCCGCCAGCGATCCGTTGGCTGTGTGCCGTTGGACACAAACAGCCGGCTCCCAACCCGCCAGCCTCGGCACCCCGGGTGCCCTCGCCTCCTCCGCCCGATTTCCCGACGCAGGGTCCTACCGATTCAAGATCCAGGTCGCAAGCGGTTCTCAATCGGCGAGCGCCGAAGTCGGGGTTCTGGTGCTCGCGGAAGTTCTACCTCCCTTCGGAGTACAAACCAGCGCCACCCCCCCCACCGGGGCAGTTCCATCCGACATACAACTCAACGCTGTGGTCGTTGGAATTCCGAGCAAACAAACCGGCGGTTGGACCGGCGCCTGGATCCAAGTTGACGGCCCTTCCGCTGCAAAACTCACAAACGCCTCCTCGCCGTCTTGCCTCGCGCACTTTGATGATTCCGGCCTCTACACCTTCCGCTATTCGGCCACCTACAACGGCTCCACAGCCTCTTCACAGCTGGTTGTGCTAGCCACGGGCGACACCACCGGACAGAGCGCCATCCGCATCCACGCCGGAGGCGGCGCCTACAAAGACTCCCTCGGAAACCAGTGGAGCGCCGACACCCTGTTCATCGGTGGAGGGCTATTCAGCGTCTCCGCCCCCGTAAAGGGCACCCCAGATCCAGCCCTCTACCAATCCGAGCGGTACGGCACCTTCAGCTACCGCATCCCTCTGCGCAACGGCCTCTACACCCTGCGCCTTCACTTTGCCGAGCTCTGGTACAAAAACCCCACAGAACGGGTATTTAATGTAAATGCAGAGGGAAAGCCCATCGTTTCAACGCTCGACCTCTTCAAGAACGCCGGGCTCCTCAACGCCTGGATCTGGACCGGAAACGTCCGTGTAGCCGACGGATTCCTCGACCTCGACTTCCTGCCCTTGAAGGAGAAT
>CANJYI010000125.1 GCA_947478975.1 Chthoniobacteraceae bacterium | reverse complement strand
TCCTCACGAATGCGTGCCTCTACGACTGCCACTATTGCATCAACCGGCGCTCCAGCAATGTGCAGCGCGCGCGCTTTACCCCGGACGAAGTGGTGCGGCTCACGCTCGACTTCTACAAACGCAACTTCATTGAGGGGCTGTTCCTCAGCAGTGGCATCATCCGCAGCGCGGACTACACAATGGAGCTTGTGGTCGAAGTCGCCCGGAAGCTCCGCGAGGACCATCACTTCCGCGGCTACATCCATCTTAAGACGATTCCCGAGGCGTCACCGGCGCTGATCGAACTGGCCGGGCGTTACGCGGACCGCATCAGTATCAACATCGAGCTGCCCACGCAGCAGGGGCTCACCAAGCTCGCACCGGAAAAAAACCTGGCGCGTACCCAGGACGCGATGGGGCACATCCGCGGGAAAATCGAAGAGCGCCACGCGGAAAAGCGGAAGCCGGATGCGCCGAAGCCGCCGCCCTTCGCCACCGGCCAGAGCACGCAGATGCTCGTCGGCGCGGACGACTCCACAGACGCGGTCATTCTGCAGCGCGCAGACCTGCTCTACGGGACCTACCGGCTGAGGCGCGTGTATTACTCGGGCTTCAGTCCGATTCCCGAACCCTCCTCCCTGCTGCCCATCAAGCCGCCACCGCTGGTGCGCGAGCACCGGCTTTACCAGGCGGACTGGCTGCTGCGTTTTTACGGTTTCAAGGTGGAGGAAATCGCCTCGGACGCCGCGCCGAATCTCGACCTGCAGCTCGATCCAAAGCTCGCGTGGGCGCTGCGTAACCGCGCCACTTTTCCCGTCGACGTGAACAAGGCCCCGCGCGAGGTCCTGCTCCGCGTGCCGGGCCTCGGCGTGCGCAATGTGGAGCGGATTCTCAGCGCGCGCCGCTACGCGAGGCTGCGCCTTGCCGACCTGCTGCAGCTTCGCGTGCCGATGAAAAAGGTGCTGCCTTTCATCATCGCCGCGGACCACACGCCGGCCCGGCTCGGACTCGACGACGACAGCCTCCGGGCGCGTTTCCTGCCGCCCCCGCGCCAGATGGAACTGGATTTCGCCGCGCCACCGGTCGCCGGCGACATTGAGTCCGTGCGTTCGGGAGAGCTGTAGCCATGCGCACGGTGGTCATCCAGCCGGTGTTCGAGGATTGGCGCGACCGGGCGCGCGGACTCCTCGCTTTGCGCGTGCCGCCCGAGGAAGTGCTGTGGTCGGACGCGGCGCAGGAGCCCGGTCTTTTTGCCGAGGTGGAGGAGGCCTCCCCGCGCGGGCCGGTGCCGAAGGTGCCGGCGGCCTTCCTCGACATGGCGCGCAGCGTGGCAGCGCACAACGACGCGCGGCGTTGGGGCGCGCTCTACAGCGTGCTGTGGCGTCTGACGCACGGCGGTGAACGGCACCTGCTCGCCGTGCCCACGGACCCCGAGGTGCGTCAGCTCCAGCTCTGGTGCAAGGCCATCGGGCGCGACATCCACAAGATGCACGCCTTTGTTCGCTTCCGCCTCGTGGCAACGGACGAGACCACGGGTCGCGAGCAGTTCGTCGCTTGGTTTGAGCCCGAGCACCGGATCGTTCGACTGGCCGCTGGCTTTTTTGAAAAGCGTTTCGCCGGCATGGACTGGTCGATCCTTACGCCGCATGAATGCGCCCACTGGGACGGCAGCAAGCTGCATTTCTCCCCCGGCGTGCCGCGCTCCGCAGCGCCGGATGAGGACGCGCTCGACGAGCTTTGGCGTACCTATTTCCGCAGCATCTTCAATCCCGCGCGGCTGAAGGTCCGGGCTATGCAGTCTGAAATGCCCAAGAAGTACTGGAAGAACCTGCCCGAGGCGCCGCTGATCGCCGAGCTGATTTCCGCCAGCGGCGGGCGCGTGGAGGAAATGCTCCGCACCGAGGCCCGCCCCGCCAAGCCCGCGCCAAAGAACGCGTATCTGGATTCCCTCCGCGAAATGAACGATTGTGAACCGCCACCTCTGCCTCCCGGCTAATTATTTTGGGCTTCCTCCGAGAGCAAGGGAGCCCCGTTTGGCGGGGCCTCCTGAGGAGGCATCTGGTGCCAGCCCACGGCACCGCCATGGGGAGCTCTACCTCTCGAAATCCAAGCCCTGTATGGTCGATCTGGAACGCCCCTTCAGCTGATTCCTTGAGGTGTACGGTTTCCCACGGCGTTGCCGTGGACTGGGAAATGCAGCTTCGGTGCGCCGGAAGGGGACACCCCAAACCAAACGGCCCGCGCCCCCCCGAACACGCCCCAACGGGGCACGCCGCACGACATGGGGCGTGCCGAAAGTCCCACAGGTGAGGTTTTCCCGCAGTAGCCTCCTGCCTCGAGCTCAGCGGGGCGGATTCTTACCAGAGGACGGCAGGCCGGGAATGATTGCCTGCGATTCGTCCGCCGCAGGGCGGGTGGGCGAAAGCAGACTTTGTGTCGAGGGCGGGGGCCGCCGCTCGATCTGGGGAAGTTCCTGGGTGTCGGACCGCTCCACCGCGGCCTTCTTTGGAGAGGGAGTCGCAGCCGAATTGCCGGGCCGCTCTGTCCGAGACGCATCTGCCTCGACAGCATGGAGAGGCGCCGCATCGCTCGCCGTTACTGAAGTCTGTCGGCTTTCACCAGCCTTCGAGTCGCCTTTGACTGGAACCACCATGTCGCTCACGTGCGGGCTGCCTGAAACAATGTCCGCGATGAGAAAGGGGCGCTGTTGGTGAATGCTGACGGAAAGTTCGGCCGAAGGCTCCCCGCCGGCGTAGGCGCGCAGGCGGGTTCCGGGTTCGGGTACGGGGGCCGTGCCGGCGTCGATGAGGACAAAATCGAGCCCGCTGTTGACCAGCACCACACGGCCTAGGCGCGTCTGCCAGACGGGCGCACCGTTTGACTTGGGCCCGGTTGCCCCCGCCGGCGCCTGCTTTTGCTTGGCCATCTGTTTTTTGGCAGCACCCCCGGCACAACTGCACAGCAGGAAGCCCCCTAAGAGGAGCACACCGAAGCGGAGGTGGGAAACGCGCATGGACGGGGGGGCGGGGATGAACAGGGGAGGGGTGGGTGCTGCCAGCAGGATTAGAGCGAGAGTTCCGCGCCCGGGGAGGGCAAGTGAAGATGCTTGCCTGCGTTGGAGAAAAGGGTCCGGGCGGCCTCCTGATCAATTGCGATGGGTGGCCAGGTGTTGAAGTGGACTCCGACGATCTTGTCGCAGCCGATGAACCGGGCTGCCTCCAGCGCGTCTTCGGGATCCATGGTGAAGGTGTCCCCAAGGCTCAGGATGGCAAAATCGAGCGGGCCCCGTTTGGGAATGAGCTGCATGTCCAAGGTCAGCGCGGTGTCTCCCGAGTAGTAGAAGGCCCCGGCCTGGGTGCGCACCACAAAGCCGGCGGGATTTCCTCCGGGGGCGCCGTCGGGCATCGAGCTGGAGTGGACCGCCGTGACCATCTGCACGGAGCCGAAGGCGAACCGCACAGTGCCGCCGATGTTCATCCGGTGGAGCTGTGTTTCGGGAATGCCGTGTTTGAGGAGCCACTCGCACACCTCGTAGGCTGCGATTGCCACGGCCTTGGTCCGCTTCAGGATGGATACCGCGTCCTCGACGTGGTCAAAATGACCGTGGGAGATGAGCACGTAATCCGCCTCGGGGGAGGACCGATCCAGGCCGGCTTCCTGCGCCTTTGGGTTGCTCGAGAGAAAGGGATCAAACAGCAGGCGCGTCCCCCCGCACAACGGCGGTAGGGTGACGGAGAAGCAGGAATGCCCAAAGTAGAAGAGTTTCATAACGCAGTCGGAATCGTTCAAAAGTGCACTTCGGACGCAGTGCCGGCGCCGCGCAGAGACCCGCAGCAAGGTCGTGCGATAGCATACACTGCAACGGTTGGGATTCCAACTTGAGTTCCTGAGGGGTGGTGGTGGGTTTCCGGAAGGCTCCTTTTTTGGGAGCAGCCCTGTGGAAACGCTGGCCTCCGGAGCGACTTTGTCTGAATCTGAGGTCCACTCGCTCCCCTTGAAACGCCTTCTGTCCAGCCTTCTGAATCCTGAACCGCTTGGAGCGGCTCCGTCGATTTTGGTCCTGCAGATGCGGCGCATCGGGGAGTTGGTGCTCACGACCCCCTCGCTCCAACTGCTGCGGGAAACCTGGCCCGAGGCAAAAATAACGCTGGTCGTGGCCGAGAGCTGCCTCGAACTGGTTCCGACCCTGCCCAAGGTCGACGAGGTGCTCCCCTTTCGCAAAAAGTTGCGCGCCAACGGGCTGCTTCTCCGGAGGCTCCTTACGGGCAGCTTCGATGTCTGCCTCGACTTTACCGGAACAGACCGGTCCGCACTTTTCGCCATCGCCTCCCGGGCGCGTCGGCGGCTGGCCTTCGACTGGGCCGACAAGGGGCCCTTGCGCAAGTTGATCTATCAGAACTTCGTGCGGGTGGCTGTCAGCTCCCTGCACACGGTGGAGCATTTGTTGGCGTTGTTGCGTCCCATCGGTTTGCAGCCCGCCGAAGGCGAGCTGCTCCCGGTGCTGGCGGTGCCTCCCCTGGCGGCGCGGCGGGTACAGATCCTTCTGCGGGAATGCGGCGTGCCGGGCGACTTTGCCCTGCTCCACCCTGGGACGGCTGCCGCTGAAAAATACTGGCTCCCAGAGCGCTGGGCCGAAGTGATCCTTCATTTGCAGCACAAACACGGGCTCCCCTGCATCCTTACGGGAGGAGCGGAACCGGAGGAGCAGGAGCATTTGCGCGCGATTCAGACCGCCCTGGCGATGCTCGGAGACGGCCCCTTGCCCCAGCCGCTGGTGGTGCTCGCCGGCCGGTTGGATCTGACGCTCCTCACCGCGCTCACCGCCCGCTGCCGCCTTGCCGTGTGTTGCGACACCGCGGTAATGCACATGGCCTCGGCCTTTCGCCGTCCTCAGGTGAGTCTTTTTGGCCCGACCAATCCCTTTGAATGGCGCCCGCGCCACCTTGATTCGCTTGTGATCAGTGCTGCCCTCCCGTCTGCTCCCACCGAAGAGTTCTGTCCGCAAGCCGTCCCTGCTCCGATGAGTGAGATTCCCTCCGGCACCGTGTGCCGCGCCGTGGACCAGCTGCTTTTGGAGAGGGCCTTGCCGTTGTAGCGGGCGGAGGCGGGCGACGGTCCGCTCAGAGATCGGGAGGTCCCCTAGGATTTTTGCTTTCGCGTTTTCAGGCGCCGTTCCATGTTTGGGGCCCATGCAGCTCACAGACCTCCAAGCCATCTACGCTACTCCGTTTTTTGAACTCATCAGCCGGTCGCGCGGCGTGTACCTTGAGCACTGGCACGGGAACGAGGTCCAGCTGTGCACTCTGTTGTCGATCAAGACCGGGGGCTGCTCCGAAGACTGCGGCTATTGCGCCCAGAGCGCGCGCTACGCCAGCGGGGTCAAGGCGGAGCGGTTGCTGCCCACTGAGGAGGTGATGGAGGTGGCGCGGCGCGCGCGTGAAAACGGTTCGACCCGGTTCTGCATGGGGGCCGCATGGAAGGGCGTCCGGGAGGGGGACCCGCGTTTTGAACAGGTGCTGGGCACGGTGCGGGAGGTCAGCAAGCTGGGAATGGAGGTATGCGTGACCTTGGGGCAGCTTTCCGACTCGGAGGCGCGCCAGTTGAAGGCCGCCGGTGTGAAGGCTTACAACCACAACATCGACACCTCCCCCGAGCACTACCCCAAAATCGTCACCACCCACACCTTTGAGGACCGGCTCAACACCATCAAGGCAGTGCAGGGCGCCGGCATGGACGTGTGCTGCGGCGGGATCATCGGCATGGGAGAGTCGGAACTGGACCGGCTCAAAATGTTGCAGGTGCTGACCACCTTTGATCCGGCTCCCGAAAGCGTGCCAATCAACTGTCTCATGCCCATGCCCGGCACGCCCATGGAGGAGCAGCCACCGGTCGACATCTTTGAAATGGTGCGCCTCATCGCCACCACCCGGATCGCCCTTCCCAAGGCCAAGGTGCGTCTGAGTGCCGGCCGGACGCGCATGACCAAAGAAGGCCAGGCGCTGGCGTTCTTTGCGGGAGCGAACTCCATTTTCTTCGGCGACAAGCTGCTCACCGCGGAGAACCCCGGAGTGGATGCAGACATGGCGCTCTTCAAGGAGCTCAATCTGGTGCCCCAGCCTTCGTCGGTGGCTCCGGCCGGAGTCTAACTGCGCCGGATGGCGTGGCTTTCCGTGCTGTTCACTCCGCAGGCAGGACTTCTGGTTCCTCCGCTTTTTGCCAGCGGAAGAACCTCTGCCTAAACTAGCAGTCCAATGGCGGCCGTGTAGCCGTGGACAAAGTTGGAGCGGCCCACCGGGCCCACTTCGCCGTTGCAGAAAAGCCCGACGGTGGGGAGCTCGCCAAAGTGCCGCTGGACCGCCTCCACGTCATGGTTGGGCTTTCCAAAAAGCCCCTCCCCGCGGCCGCGGCACACGAAGGCCGCGCATGCAAATGGGCGGATGCCCTCGCGCACCTTCATGTCCAGCTGGTGCTCGAGTTCCTCCTCCGCCGCGGCCGGGTCCCGCAGCTGAAACTGGAACGTCTGTCCAACGCGGGGATAGGCGGCCAACTCCACCGTACCGGATTCCGGGTCCGTGCTCAGGACGTTCCTGATCACAAAATCGCCCGTCCGGAAGTCGTCCATGTATTCGTCGGCGGCGAAGCCGGCGAAAAGGTTGCGCCCTACGCTGCGTTTTTCTTCCTTCGAAAGGCCTTCAATCGACTCGTTGAGCCGCTCGTAGGCGGGGACGGAGCCAATCGAAGTTAGAACGTTCTCTTCCGCACCGGTGATCGCATGCGGCTCTCCGATGGGGCGGCAGCCCTGGCCGATCACCAAATGCAGCTTGAACCCACCCTTGAGCCCAAGGGCGATCCCCGCTTCCACCAACTGCCGGTTGTGAAAGACAAAAATGTCGTCCTCCTGTTCTCCGCCGCTGAGCAGACCGCCCAGCGTTGGCACTCCGGGAAAGGCCGTGGACCAGTTTTTAAGCCACAGTTCCGCCCCCATTTTCACCGGGTTGCCCACAAAAAGCCAGGCCTCAGAATCCGCGGCATCACCCACGTGATGGCGCCATTGTTCAGGGGTGAAGTCGTCCGTCTGCTGCTCGTTGAACTGGACCGGCGAAAGTCTCGTGTTGGGCAGCGAAAGCAGCTGGATGGAGAAGCCCGTTGCGGCCTCCGCCTCCACTCCCGAGCCAATGAGGCCCCAGGCGCTGCCCCCTAAAAGGAGCGTTGCGTGGGAGTGCAGCTGGATGAGTTCCAGAAAATCCGCCAGGTGAGGCCGGTAGTCGGAACTGGCAAAAACCAAGACGACACTCGGATTACACCCCAGTTCCTGCAGGCATTCTCGAGAGGCGCGAATCACGGCCTCTTCCGAGTAGGACTCCAAAACGAGGCGGGAGGCGGCTTTGTTGGGCATGAGGGCGAGCTAGAGGGTGGGTCTTTCCTTGTGCCAGGGAGTGGACTGTTCGTAGGCGTGTGCGATTTGGAGCAGGCGGGCCTCGTCGAAGCTTTTGCCCAGCAACTGCAGCCCCACGGGAAGCCGCGCTCCCTCCACCTGGGCAAAGCCGCAGGGGACGCTGATGCCGCAGTTGCCTGCCAGGTTGGCGGCAATGGTGAAGATGTCCGCTAGATACATCTTAAGCGGGTCGTTGGATCTTTCGCCCCTTTTAAAAGCGACTTCGGGGGAGGTCGGACAAATCAGCGCGTCGACCCCTTCAAAAGCCCGCTCAAAGTCGC
>CANJYI010000124.1 GCA_947478975.1 Chthoniobacteraceae bacterium | reverse complement strand
TAACTCGTCCACGCACTGGCTCGCCAGAAACAAGCGCAGTAGCGTGCCGCCCCCTTCGAGGACGACTTTGCGCACCCCGTGGTGTTGCGCGAGCCTCTGCAGCGCCCACTCGGGGGAGAGCCCGTCGGCAGGCGCCTGCCATACCGTTGCACGCTTCTCCAGCGCGATGCGTGCCTGTAGGGGCATCCCTTCTTCACTGAAGACTACGATCGGGGCGAACGATTCCCCGAAAAGCCGGAGTTCTGGGGAGAGGTTTCCCGACCGGCTCCAGAGGACGCGGAGCGGGAACGCTTCCTGGCCGCGGGCGATCCGGGTCTCGCGCAGGGCAGGCACAGGAAGACCCATGGTCATAGTGTCCGCGCCTACCGTGGTCGCACTGGCCAGCACGGCGTCCCCTTCGGACCGGATTTCAAGCAACCGGCCCTTGTCAGCCGCCGAGGAAAAGTCCGAGGGGGTCTGGTTGCGCGTGGAAATCCTCCCGTCCCAAGTCAGGGCAAAGTTGGCGACAACAAAGGGCCTGAGTGGGGCGGGGGCTCCGCCTGCTGTGGACTGGCTGTTGGAGCCTATGGGAAGGGCGGGAGGCCGGTTTGGCTGGCCGGAGGGCCAAGCCTGGCGGGTTCAGCGGATGAGATCTTCCAGGCGGGCGTCAGGAGCGGCACCGAGTGCCGTCGCTTTCTGGTAAGCGTTGCGGGCGGCGTCCTTGTCCGGTGGCTTTTGTGAGGCGCACACCACCGCTAGGTTGAAGTAGGCGTCGGCATAGGTGGGGTCGAGATCCGCCGCGGTTTCCAGCTCTTTGCGGGCGTTTTCCTGCCACCCTTTGCGGCTAGCCGCAATGCCGAGGTAGTTGTGCGCCACGGCGTTGTTAGGATTGATGGAGACCGATTGCGTGAGCTCGTCGACTGCTTTGTCTAGCTTGCCCTGAGTGTAGAAAACAATACCCAGTGTGGAGCGGGAGAAGGCGTCCTCGGGAGCGAGTTCCAGAGCCTTTTTGAGACTTTCCTCTGCCTCCGGGTACCGCTTGCCGCGGAACTGGGCGACACCCAGGTTTGACAGCACGAACGCGTTGCCCGGCGCCTCGTCGAGGACTTCCTTGTACAGCTTTTCTGCATTTACAAAGTCACCCTTGTCGAACCGGTCCTTGGCTTCGGAAATCTTGCCCCGCACCTCGTCGGAAAGGGGGCCAAGCTTTGCTGCTTTCGACGCTGAAGCATCCGCTTTGGGTGCTTTGTCCTGGGGCTTCGGGGCGTCTTTGCTTTCCGATGTAGGTGCCGCCGCTACAGTCTTGGGCGAAGTCTTCATCGCCGAGATGGAAATCCCTTCCGCGCTGATCTCCACCAAAGGCTGTTTGAAAAGAGCCTGTTCCTTTTCGTTCAGCTGGAGGACTGGTTCGCCCAGCAGACCGATCTGCTTCATGAGCGCGTCCGAACTGACTTTGAGGCGGGAGACTTCGGCGACGAGATCCTTTCTCGCCTTTTCACGGCGGGTCTGTTCAGTGAGTGAACGGTTGAGGATGCCCTGTAACAGATCGCGTTCCTCTTTGTCCTTTTCCCGGTCGGCAAGGGCCTGCGCCGCGTCCGCTTTGGCCTGCGTTGTTTCCGTCTTCGCCTGCGTGACGTCAGCCTTTGCCTGCATCGCATCCGTCTTAGCCTGAGTGGCATCGGCTTTTGCGAGGTTGATCTGCTGGATGCTCGCGTTGAGTTTGCCCTCCAGATCGCTCACGGATTTTTCTGCAGTCTCGGCCCGCTTCTGGGAGTCGGCCAGCTTTGTGCGAATTCCCTCCACCTCGTCCCGCAGGGCCTTCATCCCTTGGGTGGACTGGGTGCCGTCCTGGCGCTGCTGGTCGAATTGTTGCTGCACTTTGGCCAGTTTGGCAGCCGAGTCCTTGTTTTCGGCCTCTAGCTTTTCCATCTGCCCGCGGGCAACCTTCAGGCGGGCGGCAACCGCCAGGGAGTCGTCCCGTTCCTGTGAGACCTTGGCCACTTCCGCCTTGGCTGCATCCCGCTCCTTGGCAACCTTCGCTGCCTCCTTCTGGGCGGCCTCACGTTCCTTGGCGGCTTGATCCGCGGCGTTCTTGGCTTCGTCCCTCTCCTTGGTGGTGGCGGTGACGGCCGTCTTGGCGGCGTCCCGTTCCACGGTGACTTTTTCAAGTTTGGACTGGAGGGTCGACTGCGTCTTTGCCGCACTGGCGAGCTCTTCCTTTGAGGATTCAAGCTGCTTCTGGGCGGCCTTGGCTGTGTCGCGTTCTCCGGTGATCTTTTCCAGCTTGGATTGCAGGGAGGCTTGAGCCTTCGCCGCACTCGCGAGTTCTTCCTTCATGGACTCCACCTGCTTCTGGGCTTGGGCCACCTGCTGGCCGGCGGCGGTGCGTTCGCCCACTGCGGTGGCTTCGCGTCCCTGGGTCTGGGCTAGGCGCGCTTCCAAACGAGTGCGCACCTCTTCGGAGGCGTCGCGGTCTGCCTGAAGTTCCTTGCGCTGCTGGCGCAGTTCGTCGCGTTCTTTTTCCACGACGGCCAGATCCGAGGCTGTCTTGGTCTTGTCCTCCCGAGCTTGGAGCAGGGCGCGTTCCGCCACGTCCGAGCGCTGTTCTAGGATACGCGCAAGCGACTCGGCTTTGTTCCGGGCCTTGATGTTTTCCTCCAGCGCCTTGGAGGCGGAGTTGGCTGTTTCTTCAAGGTTTTTGAGCAATTCCGACTTCTCCTTGCGGAGACGCTGGGCTTCTTCGAGGGCAAACTGCAGGTCGTTCTGCAGTTGGTTGAGCTTGCCCTGAATTTCAGCAAAAGGGTCCGTCGGGGCCAGAGGGATGCCTCCACGCTCCGGAGCCTGGGGGATAAGCGGGGTGGCCTCTTGAGTGAGGTTGGGGGCGAGCCTTTGAGTCGCCGCTGGCGCGGTGTTCGGCCGCGCGGTGGCAGTCGTCTGGGGCGAGTTTTGCAGTCGCTGGAGCGCTTGGGCCGTGAGTTGGGCGCGGTATTTGACCACCTGCGGACTCCAAGTGGGGAACTGGCTCGAAAACTGGCTCAGGGCCTTTGAGACCTCTTGGTAGAGTCTGAGCGCTGCAGCGGAGTCTCCGCGCTTCTCCAAGGACTCCGCCTTCTGATAGGTGCTGTAAAGGTTCAGATACTGCTCGGCCCCGTCGTTTCCGGCTTGGGCCAGAAGCTGGGAAGCAGAGAGCACCAGACAGCTGGTTACAATGAAGGGGTAGTTCTTCCGCATAAATTGGGTCAATTCTGACAAATGTCTGGCAGATATCTAATGGAATTGTTCTCCATCTGCAATCGGTCTTCATCTGAGCTAGTTTTCTATTTTTCATGCCCACCTCCGCCCCAATCGATCCGCCCTCCGTCAAACTGTGGAAGAAATTTGAAAGTGAGGGCACTAACGCCTTTCGCATCTGTACTTTAGGCGGTGCTTGGATTGAACGTCTTGGGGGCGATCTGTTGCTCAGTTACCAAGAGGAGTCTCTGCTGCCAGACCTTCTGGCGTGGTGTGCAACGCTCCCCGCCATCACCGGGTTTCTTCCTGACCGCATCTTTGGCCGCCATTTGCCGGTGCGCAATCAGGAGCGTGTCAGCCCCGTCCTGCTGGAAGGCGACGGTGAACTCCCCCTGCACACCACCGTCACCGAGGCGGGTGTGCGCTTCGGACTCGATTTTAGCGCGGGTTACTCGACCGGTCTCTTTCTCGACCAGCGCCACAACCGCGCTTGGGTGCGTCAAAACGCGAAGGGGCGTTTTTTGAATACATTTTCGTACACCTGCTCGTTTTCCGTCTGCGCCGCACTTGCCGGAGCTGAGACCCTCTCAATTGACCTGTCCCGCAAGTCCCTTTCCAGAGGCGAGGCGAATTTCGTACTCAACGGTCTTTCTGCTGAGACACACCGCTTTTTTGCGGCCGATGTCCGCGAGTCCTTCCCTCGCCTGGCCCGCAAGGGGGAGCGTTTTGACACCATTATTCTGGATCCGCCGACCTTTTCGACTAGCCACGCCAGGGGCCGCTTCCGGGTGGAGGACGACATGGGGGATCTGGTGCAGGCCGCCTTGGAGGTCGCTGCGCCGCGGGGAAGGTTGCTCATTTCGACCAACTGCACGCGACTCGGGGTGCGCGACCTTGAACGGATCTGCCGGCTGGCGCTCAAACTGCGCCGCCTTTCGGGAAGCTTTCATCCTTCGCCGCCGCTGGAGGATTTTCCCCGGGGCGCGGGGGCAAGCTGCGTCTGGCTCCAGTTGGGAGCCTGACCGGGGTGGCGCGCGCCGGGCGGTTTGGGCAAGAGGAAATCGCCTCAGGCGGGGCGCTGTCCCAACGCTACAAGTGCGTCAAAATCGGCCTGGCTCAAAGGCATCACCGAAAGGCGGGACTGCTTGATCAGGGGGATCCCGCAAAGCGTTGGATGTGCTTTGAGTGTCTCCAGCGTGACGGGCGAGGGCAGGGGAGCCTCAGGTGCCAGATCCACGCAAACCCATTCCCCTTCAGTGGCGGTGGGATCCGGATAGGCCTCTTTGACCACCCGGGCAATGCCCACGATCTCCTTACCGACGACGCTGTGGTAGAAAAGAACCCGGTCGCCATTGCGCATGGCGTGGAGATTTTTGCGGGCTTGAAAGTTGCGCACGCCCGTCCAGGCGGTCTGGCCGTCTGAGACAAAGTCGGTCCAAGAGTAGGCGGAGGGCTCTTGTTTGACGAGCCAGCGGTGGGAGGTGGCGCTCATGGCGGAGTGTGGCTGAATGTTGCGAAGGGGTGGGAAGGCGGCTGCCGGACGTGGGCGTGGATCCCGGTTTTTTGGACAGGGACGCGGCGGCTGGGTGGAAACGGACCCGAGCGTCGTCTTCTCCCTCCCTGTTTCCAACGCCGAAATCTTAAAAAGCTTCCACCGGAAGCGGCAGGGTTCTTTTGCACTGTTTCGGACTGGTTTGAAGTGCGACATATTTGGGCGCTTAACTCATCCGCGTGAAAACTCCCCCTCCCACCGCTTTGTTCGATCTTCAGGTAAACGGATTTGCCGGAGTCGATTTTCAGCGTCCCGTGGCTTCTGGTGCGCTCCATGAAGCCTGCCGCGCACTCCGCTCCTGCGGGATGGAGCGGATTCTGGCCACCCTCATCACCGACAGCCCGGAGTCGCTCGAAACCAAGTTCCGAGCCCTTGAAGACTGCCGCCGCCAAGACCCCCTGGCCCGCGAGTGCATCGTCGGCTACCATTTGGAGGGCCCCTTCCTCAGCGCAGAGCCCGGTTACCGCGGCGCTCACGCCCCCCAGTGGATGCGCGATCCTGACTGGGAGATCTTCGCCTCCCTTCAGGACGCCGCTCAGGGCGCCATCCGCCTTGTCACCCTGGCGCCGGAACGCGCAGGTTCCGCCGCCTTCATCCGGAAGGCGGTACGCTCCGGGGTCCGCATTTCCCTCGGCCACACCAATGCAAGCAACGACGACATCTCGGCAGCCATCGGCGAGGGGGCGACCCTTTGCACGCATTTGGGAAACGGCTGTCCGGAAATGCTTCACAGACACGAGAACGTCGTCCAAAGGCTGCTCGCCCGCGATGAGTTGACCGCCTGTTTCATTCCGGACGGAATCCACCTTCCACCCCAGGTATTGCGCAACCTGGTCCGGGCCAAACCCCTGGGAAAAGTCATCCTGACCACAGATGCGATGGCGGCCGCCGGGGCCGCTCCGGGCCGCTTCACCCTGGGCGCTCTCGAACTGGAGGTGGGGGCCGACGCTGTGGTGCGCCTGCCAGGGGCCACTCATTTTGCGGGCAGCGCGCTCACGCTGGACCGGGGGGTAGCAAACGCCGCCAGTTGGTTGGGTATCACACTGGAAGAGGCCGCTAAACTCGCCTCAAGTGTTCCGGCTGTTTTGCTTGGATTTCCTCCCCGCTGATCGCCTGCAAACGGGGTCTCGAAGCCTTTCATTTGCCACGCTACTGAAATGAAAAGAGCTGCCCGGGCAGGGGTGGAAGGCGCTTTCCTCGTTCGGAGCAGCATCGCATGCTCTGGGAATGATGAAACGCCGGCCTCCTTCGCTCCTTGCAGACGTGCTTTTGGGCCTCGCGCTTTCGCTCATTGGGGGAGTCGCCGCCAGTGCGCAGGCTCCTGAGGGGGCGCTCCTTTTTGTCTCTCCCAACGGGGAGGACGTTGGTGACGGTTCGGCCGCGCATCCTTTCTTGACTCTGGAGCGTGCCCGCGAAGCCGTCCGTGCGCTCAAATCGGCGGGAGGACTGCCCGCCGGCGGAATCACGGTTTCGGTTGCTCCGGGGCGTTACCAACGACGGACTTCCTTTGTCCTGGGGCCGCAGGACGGCGGCAGTGAAGCTGCCCCGGTGGTGTGGAAGGCGGCCGGTCCGGGCGAAGTGCTTCTGGATGCCGGGGCGGAGGTGCGCGTTTCGGACTTTACGCAACCCGTGGCGGAGGACCTGCGGCGAGTCGATCGCGGTGCCGTGGGAAAGGTGGTTTCCTTGGATTTGGCCTCCTTGGGGATTCGGCATGTCGGTCCGTATCCGCTGAGTTTTGATAATGGTGGAGGACTACTGGAGCTTTACCTCGATGGGGAGCGCCAGCCGCTCTCTCGCTGGCCAAACCAGGGGGCCGCAAAAATCGAACGGATCGTGGACAAGGGTGAGAGTGCGCCGGGTCAGTTTAAGGGGAAGGGCCGGTTTGTGGCGCGGGAAGAGCGGGTGGCCCGCTGGCCAGTCGAGCGGGGGGTGTGGGTGGAGGGCTACTGGAGGGTGCCTTGGGATGTGCGCGCCGTGAAGGTGGAGGGGATTGCCCCCGCAAGCAGGGAGGTGACGCTAGGAGCGCCCGTCGCGGGTGGAATCGGTTCCAAATACGCGGGGGCCCAGGGCAGCGGCGCGGAGCCGTGGTGGGCGATCAACTTGCTGGAGGAGATCGACCGTCCGGGCGAATGGTGCGTGGATTTTCAAACAGGCCGTTTGCACTGGTGGCCCGCCGCCAAGAAGGGGGGCGGCGAGGCTGTCGCCGTTCTCGCTGATATGGCGGAACCGCTGGTCTTGGTGGAGAAGGCCGCCCATCTGCGGTTGGAGGGTTTTTCTCTGGAGAACGGACTTTCACACGCAATCGAGCTCCGGGATTCGCATGGGGTGGAGGTCGCGGGCTGCAGGATTCGGAACGTCGCCGGATCCGGCGTGGTGGTCAGCCGGGGGGAGGGGAACACGGTGCGCAGTTGTGAAATTTCCTCAACCGGCCACAGCGGAATTGTTCTTTCGGGCGGAAACCGTGCCACCCTTACCCCCTGCTGGAATACGGCCGAAAACAACCATATCCAGAAAGTGGGGGTGCTCAAAAAAACGTACGCCCCCGGGATCCTCGTCGGGATTTTTGGCGCCGGTGATGCCGTGGGTTGCCGCGTGGCCCACAACTTCATCCATGACGTGCCGCACGCCGGCATCCAGTACGGCGGCAACGACCATGTTTTCGAGTACAACGAAGTGTCCCACGCGGTGCTGACCTCCGACGACATGGGGGCGTTCTATACGACCAACGACTGGACGAGTTGCGGCAACGTTTTGCGCTACAATTTTGTGCACCACAGCCCGAACGCGGTTGGATTTTACATGGACGACGGAGACGGAGGGGACACGTTGTACGGCAATATCGCCTGCGAAATGCAGGGCGGTTTCGCGGTCTGTGGCGGCCATTACAACTCGGTGCGAAACAACATCGCCTTCCGCTGCAAGCGGGGCCTGTTCTTCGACGCCCGTGGGGTGGCGCGTGTCTACGACAAGACCTCTTCCCTCAACAGAAAACTGCTCGCCGTCCCCTTCCTGAGCGAACCCTGGAGCAGCCGTTTTCCCTACCT
>CANJYI010000123.1 GCA_947478975.1 Chthoniobacteraceae bacterium | reverse complement strand
TTGCCTTCATCACGACTGGTCCGGAAGGCGAGAGCAACGCGCTCTCCTCCGTGCCAGCTTTGGGTGATGTTCACTTCAGGGTTTTGGATCAGCACCAACGTATCGCTGTCCGGGAGGCGCGTGAGTACCGGCGGAGCCACGGGATTGGGAATGGAAGACTGCACGGGCGCACTCCAGGTCGTGCCGTTGTCCTCCGAGCGCGTTTCCCAGAGCCATCCGGTCGTGGTACGCCCCAGCATGAGCAGCTTGCCTGGTGCGGTCTCCACGAGTGATGGCTCCCAAAAACCCCACTCATGCTTTTTGTGGGGGTTGTCCGCCACGTGCAGAACTTCTTCGAGCGGAGAGCGTTTCCACGTTTTTCCATCATCATCGGAGTAAACCGAGTAAACCCCCAACGGGCCGCCCTGTTTTTTCGCGTTTGGGCTCATGTTGCAGTGCAGCAACGCAATGACGCGGCCGCTTGCGAGCACGTACAGTTTGTCCCACGGACCGGTGGTGTATTCGTGGGAGTCATCGCTGATCTTCACCGGAGCCGACCACGTCCTGCCCTCGTCTGTGGAGCGCCGGAAGACCTTGAATGCGTCTCGTCCGTTGGCAAGCGAGGTGTGGGTCAGCCCGAGTTCCCCATTCCCCAACCGTGCGAAGGCGACTTGAAACAACGAACGCTGCCCGTCGTGAAAGACTGTCTCCGGCGCACTCCACGTTCCCCCACCGTCTTGCGAGCGGATCTGCCGGATTTCGCCCCGATCCCAGTCCCCGCTTTT
The DNA here is from genome assembly GCA_947478975.1 of Chthoniobacteraceae bacterium. Taxonomy (GTDB): domain Bacteria; phylum Verrucomicrobiota; class Verrucomicrobiia; order Chthoniobacterales; family Chthoniobacteraceae; genus Chth-196. Next base: position 7,099 of record CANJYI010000123.1, on the reverse strand, counting down.
TTCGTGTGCACCGTACAGGAGGAGGAGTGAGCCGTCGCGCAGCCCGATTACGGACGCCTCTCCGTTGCGGGAGGCGTCCTTCGAATGCGCCACGATGACGTGGCTCAGCAAATCCCGAGAGGGCGTCTCGGCGGCATGCAGCGCGCCAAACGGAACAAGGAGGAGAGCGATAAAAAGAACGGGAAAACGTTTCATTTTTGAGCGTTCGGATTCTTCGGCAGAGCCGTCGTCGTTAGACCAATGATGGCCCGCTTGCCGCCGCCGATGTTCGGATCGTACTGCCCCTTGAAGCTCCCTTGGGGATCGGCGCCGTGGGTGGACCACATCACCACCAGGCCTTCCTTGGTAAAGCAGATGGACGGGTAAATGTTCTGCCGGTCTTTGTTCGCCACGCCCTCGTCGTCCACGATGATCGGCGGACTCCACGTCCTGCCGCTGTCATCGGACACCGCGTAGCAAAGCGGTGTCCGCGGGAAGAACGCACCCGCTTTGATGGGCGTGGCGTGGTTGTAGAAAACGATCAACCGGCCATCAGGCAGCGTCTTCAGCGTGAGCGACGAGCAGGCGGATTCGAGCGCCGTGACCTCGGGCTTCGACCACGTTTCGCCGCCGTCCGCAGACAACGCGACATGATGCGATCCCAGGCCCGTGCGCCCCATCATCAGCACGCGGCCATCGCGCAACTCTGCGACGCACGGCTCCTGCATGCCGCGCGGGGCATCAATGCCCGCCGTCCCGCGCGAGAGCCGCCATGTCACACCGGCATCATCGCTGAGCATCGACAGGCCCTCATCACGGTCGCCTTCGGTCTTGCCGACCTTGCGTGAGACCGGCAGCACCAGTCGACCGGAGCGCAACTGGATGAGCCGGTCGTTCATCACGTAAAAGGCATCATCGTTTTCGATGAGCACCTTGGCGGCAGTCCACGTCTGTCCGTTATCAGCCGAGAAGGCGATCACCGGCGCGCCGCCGCCGTGCCGGCCTTTCACATGCCGGTTGAACACCACGGCGATGCGGCCATCTGGCAACCGGAGAAACGACGTGCCGCCATCGCTGATCAGCCCAGCGAGGTTCCACTCCATCTGCATCCGTCCCTGCTCATTCCAAGTCCGGCCACCATCGGTGCTGCGGTAGAGCATAGGCACGGGGAACTTCGCCGCGATCTGCTCGAAGTTCGTCGGTGGGCGCCCCCACGGCGCGACCATGAGGATGTCGCTATTCTCCAGCATCAACATCCCCGCCCCGATGAAACTGCGCTCCGGCGTGTGCTGGATGAAGACTTGCGGTGGAACAATAAACTGGGCTCTCTCGACTGCGGGTAGCTCGTTGAGAAACGCAAGCAACAGGGCAACGAAATTGAAGAGGGTTTTCATGGCTTTTTTTTTAAATACGGGATCAACGCAATTCTGGCCCTGGATAGAGCATGGGAATACTCAGCGAGTGTCACGGCTTCTTAATTTTCCGGAATGCGCCGCATGGATCCTCCTCATCCGGGTCCAAGAGCTGCGCGACGGGTTTACCGCCTTCGATTTTGACGAGATAGGTGCTGCCTCCCACGCGTGCTTCCAGCTTGAGACGACCCGCACCGGGGATGGTCACGGTTGCCTCGCGCGCGTCGCCTTCTGCGGCCCATGCCGCCACCAACCACTCCGCCTTCTTACGCTGTTTGCGCGCCAGCACGCGGAAGGGCCGCCCAGGGACGAGTGTGGAAACCGTTTTGCCGTCGATCTTCTTCTGGGTGCTGCCGTCCTTGATCTCCTCGGGAAGCAGTTCGTAGGAAGGTTGCTGCGGCCACCAGGATGCCTTGAACTGTCCGTCATCCACGAGATCTCCATCGCGGATGAAATCCTCCAAATGACTGAAGAGCGCGTGGACCTTGCCCAACTCCATCTGCTGCGCAATCCAGTTCGGCGGGGTGTTGGGATCGAAGGGCGAGTTGAAATCCGGGGTGTTGTAAGTCCCCGCATTTCCGCCAACCACTCCGGTAATGTAATAGCACTTCAGCAGGCCGCGGTACCGGCGGTAATCGGGAGCGACCTTGGTCTCATCGAGCCAGAACCAGCTGTACGCTAGGGTGTCGCCCAGCGCGATCTGCTCCCCGATCGCGTTGAGGGATTTGGAGAGCAGGTCTTGCTTGCCCGCGAACCCCGTGTTGAAGGATTGCGGCCCCACATAGTGCTCGTTGCTGGGAAGATCGCTGAACTTGCCCCGTGCATCCCGGTACAACCCGCCCCATTCGTTCCAGTCTGGGATCGTTCCCTTCGCCGGACTGCCTCCAAGCACGTAGTAGATGGAGAGCAAACGATCCGGCACCGCCTTCCTCACTTCGCTGGCAATGAGCTCCTCGCTTCGGATTTTCTGCAGATGCGCCGCCTCCCGTGCCTCAATCCCTTTCGCCTCCTGTTCGGCGAGGAATCTGGCCTCGCGCGGATCGGCTTCCCAGACCTTGCCGGAGAAGCCCCAGACGCCGAGCCCGTATTCGCCACCATTGAGCACCATGCTAATGGGGACCCGCTTGCGCAGACGCTCCAGAGGCTTCGCCCGCCCCCGCCCCAGTTCTGTCCAGTATGCTTCAGGAGCGGTCAGACGGTAGGTCGTCTGCATCCCCGGACTCCATTCCGTGCCGTCCATGGAAACCGCCTTGGAGTTGAGAAGTCTTCCACTGGCATCCTGGCACCAGATCTCCGAGGACCACGTGGCCGGGGTGTAACGGTCGCAGATCACCGCGAGTTTGTATTTTGCGGGATCGGAGTTCACGAGGGCGACCGCCTTGGCCTCGTCGCTGAACGGATTATCGACGCGGTCGACGACGCTTTCACTCGCGTAGCCGCTGAACTCCACGGCATAGCCCCAATCCTGCGCGAAAAGTTTCCGCGCCGCGAACGGGGACACCCAGCCGAAGCGGGTCAGCGGTGGCAGTGTATGACCCGGCTTGAAAAAGGGCTTCGGCTCCACCGATGCGATGTAATCGGTGGGCAGGATCTTCCCCTGCGCCTCGGCCAGCGCCCTGTGCGCTTTCTCGCGTTCCTCCGTGGCTGCGCGATAAGCATCCACCAACGGCTTGCCTCCGGCGGACTTCGTCACCGCTAGATTGAAGATCCGTTGGAGCAGCTCTCTTTTCTCCCTATCCCACACGCCGATCTGCGGATCCGTGTGCACCTTTTGTATCCGGGCCTTTTCCTTGGCCAGTCCAGCCAGCGTGGTCTCGAACGCCATAGCTTCCAGCGTGTGTGCCTTCCCGTCCTTCTTCAAGGCCGCAAGTTCCAGCTGCGCCTTTCGCGTCTCCGCAGTGTTAGCGCCCCATGCGGGATCGGCGTTCAGTGCTTCGGAAAGCTTCCGGTTCAGCTCCTTGAGTCTATCCTCAATTTCCAGCGCCCGCACCTGGAGCGCCGGCACCTCGGCCACGTCGGTGGCGGTCCTGGAATAAGCATTGATGGCATTGAGTGCCTTGGCCTCCGCGGCCTGCGCTGCCTTATGCGCGGTTTCTACGGCGGCCATGTCCGCTGCGCTGAGCGCGCCGCTGCGGAGGATGACACCGATAGTTACGCCGACGGGGAGAAGTCTTGTCTTCATTGGATTTGAAGTCTGTGTGTTTGTATCTGCGGCGTGCTAGCCCGCCGTCTCGAGGCCCCTCAGCGTGCCCTTGGAGGATGCAAACCTAGCCGCCTCGATTCCCATGCGCTGAAGCATGGACACGAAAAGATTGGGCAGCGGGTAGTTATTGGTCTTGTCGAAGGCGAGATGCTGGCCGTGCTTAAAGCCCCCGCCGGCAAGGAGGACGGGCAGGTTCTTGGTGTCGTGATTATTCCCGTTCCCGAGGTTGCTCCCGTAAAGCACCTGCGTGCGATCCAGCAGCGACTTCTCGCCTTCCTTGCTCGATTGAAGTTTGGTGAGCAGCCCATTGAGTTGCTGGAACTCGGCAAGCTCGAGATTCATGAGTTCCTTGAGCTTGTCCTCTCGGTTAACGTGATGGGAGAGATTGTGCGCGTCCGTGGCCACTCCCGGGATGTGTTCACTGAAGCCGTCCAGCTTGATAAGCAGGGTGACGAGCCGCGTGCTGTCGGTGGTGAAGGCGAGGTGGGCGAGATCGTACATCGCCCCGAGTTTCTCCAGCAGATATTCGCCATCCTTGGGCGCGGGGGCGTCGATCTTGGCCTTGGGTTTGCGCTCCCATTCCTCGGCAATCAGCAGCCGCCGCTCCACCTCGCGCACGGAGGTGAAGTACTGGTCCAGCCGCTCGCGGTCAGCGTTACCGACCTGTTTCTGCAGCGCTGCAGCCCTCCCGGCGACGACATCGAGAATGCTGCGTCCGGTCCGGAGCTGGTCCACCTGTTTCTGGACCGAGGCGGCGTCACCCGCGACGAAGAGGGCCTTGAACACCTGTGCCGCACTGCGCTCCGCGGGCAGCATGACGCCGGTCGACGTAAACGACAGCGACTGGTTGCCGGATTTCGACACAACGAGCGGAAGCGCTGGAACACGCGTGAGGTGCCCGATCCGCTCAGCGGCAAATTGGTCAAGCGAGATGCTGTTGCGGAAGGAAGCGGTGCCGGGATGCGGCGCCGCGGTGAGGAATGTGGCCTCGGCTGAGTGGCCCCCCGTGACGTCCCCATGGGAGGTGCCGGAGAGCACGGTGAACTGTTCCCGGAAGTCCTTGAGTGCCTCCAGATACGGAGTAAGGACGTAGTCGCGACCCGTCTGCGTTGGAAAGAAGTACCGCTCAAGCACTCCTAGGTTGGTGCAGATGGAGATCATCCGGCGGGGCTCCTCCGGTGCCTTGCCGAAGACGGGGCGCATGGCATCCAGGAACGGCAGGGCGAGTGCTGCACCGGAGGCACGCAGGAAGGTGCGCCGGTTCATGGCGGAAGAAGCGATGTGTGTCATGCGAATAAAAGTGGGAAGTAGAACGGGGATGAACTGGAAACGGGACTCGGTTTGCAGCGCGGATGCTGGCGACCTGAACTTCTTTGGGGCGTTGCCTTTATTTCGTCTGGAACAGTTCGCTGGCGACGACCTCCTGCACGAGGGAACTTAGCCCGTACTTGGTCGGCTTGGTCTTCGCGACGATGCCTTCCACTGCAGACCGATCGGCGAAGCGGACACCCGCGCCGGTCGCGTAGATCAAAAGCTGCCGGGCGACGTTACCCGCAAGTGCGTCCTCATTTTGCAGCAGCAGGGTACGCAGTCCGTGGATGTCGTTGAAAGCGCGGCCATCGGCGAGTTGCCCACTGGAGTCAACTTCGGAGCCGAGCCGCAACTTGACGCGGTTTCTGAGCCACGCGGTCTCACTCACAACCTCGATGAAAGGCTCCTCGACGACTTTTGAATCCTTACCGGTACCCACGCGCACCTTTTTCGGTTGTCCGGCGAGACGATAGCGGTCCCGCCAGCCGCCGATCGCATCGAAGCTCTCCAAAGCAAGGCCAGGTGGATCCATCTTAGCGTGGCACGACGCGCAGGCGGAATCGGCGCGGTGCTTCTCGATCATCTGCCGGATGGTGACCGCCCCAGTGGCGTCGGGCTCAACGGCGGGAATGTTCGGCGGAGGAGGTTGCCTGGGGATGCCAAGGATGCGCTCCATCACCCACACGCCCCGAAGTACCGGTGAGGTGGTTGTGCCATTGGCTGTGACCTTCAGCACGGCGGCCTGTGTGAGGAAGCCGCCCCGCGGGGAACCAGCAGGGAGGGGCACCTCGCGAAAGCTCGCACCTGCCACGCCGTGAATGCCATAGAGCTCCGCCAGACGCTGGTTGACGAGGAGCGTGTTGGAAGCAATGAGCTCGCGCACGCCGAGGTTCTGCGTGAGCATGCGCCGAAAGCTGCCACGGGTTTCCTCGAGCATCGAGTCGTGTAGCCACGGATCAAATTCGGGATAAAGAATGCGATCCGGAGTGGTGAAATCGATCTTCTTCAACTCCAGCCATTCATCCAGAAAGTGCGTGATGAAGCGCTCGGAGCGCGGGTCGGCGAGCATGCGCATGACCTGCGTCTTGAGTGTACCGGGATTGGAGAGGGCATTGCGGGCCGCGAGATCGAGCAGGGTGGCGTCGGGCATCGAGTTCCAGAGAAAGAACGAGAGCCGCGAGGCGAGTGCATGACCGCCCAGCCTCCCCTGCCTTGGCACACCCGATTCCAGGCCGATCATCAGGAAGTCCGGCGAGCAGAGAATGGCTTTGTAGCCCGCGATCATGGCGTCCTCATACTTGGCGCCCTGCTTCCTCTCGGCTTCGACGATCGTCTGATAAGGAGCGACTTCCGCGGCGCTCACCGGACGACGGAAGGCGCTGCTCGCGAAACTCAGCAGGAGATTGCAATCCGCAGTCGGGTCTGACGAAGAACCGCCGGTGGCGGCGGGGGGCGAATCACCAAAGAGGCGGCGCTGGCTTGCGGGCGGCCATTGCTCGATCAGCGGCCCCTCCACGGAGAACCAGTCAAAGGCGACGCCCGGCCCTTCGTAGCCGATGACGCCGTCGTTCACCCCGCTGTTGCGCGCACCCGTCGCTGGCAGCGTCATGGAGTGAAACGAGATCTTCTCACCCGGGTTCAGCCAGACCCTGAACGCGTGTTCCTTGGGTTGGAGCGAAGGCGCGTCGAAGTAGCCGATGGGTTCCCCCTTGAGCGAGGCGCGGACGATCTGGGTGACGGGCGCCTCGCCGTAGAACTCCACGTTCTCCATCCAGCCGGCATCCGGCTTCTCCTCGGGTAACCGAGTGAACTCCCACTTCCCTGTGTCGTTCTTGAAGTAGGGCGGGCCGAAGATGGTGTAATTGCGCACGAGTCCGCGGACGGCGGGCGCGGCCGAGGTGCGCATCCAGCGTAGACTCCATGTCGAAAACTTCACGCGGTACCAGCCCGGGACTGGCGGGTTGAATCGATCGATCTGCAATCCCTGTGGTTGATGCGCGCCGATGACACCGGTGAGCAATGCCACCGAGTCGGCCTCGCCCTTGAATGCGGCCCCGCGGTAGGTGTTGCCATAGTCCTTCTCGGGATTGCCGACGACGTGCGTGGTGAGACCGGGCGCGAGCTCACGTCCCTTGAGCGGCACCGCGCAGTGGATTGCGATGGCGCCCTGCGCAGTCCCCTGCTTGGCCGCGGG
>CANJYI010000122.1 GCA_947478975.1 Chthoniobacteraceae bacterium | reverse complement strand
GCGGCCAGTCACCTGAATGGCCACCTGGTGCGCCATCAGTGCCTTGCTCGCCTGTACTATGTTTCCAAAAAGTCCGCCCATAATAAAAATCTGTGAACTGTTACCGCCTCTTTAAGGCCCCGCAAAACCTAACTACAACTTATAAGCCGCCGCCGTGCCTTTTAAAGATATTTTGACGCGCCCGTCGTTCTCGTAAGTGCGCGCCGGGTTTGAGGGGGTCAGCTCCTCCAGCAAATCACGAATCACCTCGATCGACCGGGCTAACAGCATCTGGTTTTGGTTAGCCTTCCTGCGCACGTGATCCGAAATCCGGAGCAACTCGTCAGTCAATGCCCGGAGCATCGGCTGCATGGGAGCGGGAAAACGGGTCACCAATTCCGAAAGACGGGTTGTGCGGGACACACGGCTCCGCGGCACCAAACTAGCCACCACCATCTCCCTGCGACTCCTCACCCGGTGTACCAACTCGATCTGCTTCTGGATAGCGTCCACAAGCATCATCACCCGGTCCGATTCCCTCTGAATAATGGATTTCTGTTGCTCCGCAAACAACCCGAGCAAGGCCCCCTGCTCCTGAATCTCCATCCGGAGACAGGCCAACACCTGATCCTGCATAGACCCCTGGCCGCGCACCGCTGTCGGGCGTCTTAATGGGGAAGGTGGAGGCATAGAGTAAAAATCAGATTCAAACTAAACCAACTGACTGGGACTTCAAACAGGCCCTTCCGAAAAACGCTACTTTCCGGCTTCTCCGGACAAAGCCTGCTTGCGCTGCTCGGCCGCCTGTCGCGCCTCCCCTTGGCCCCGCAACTGGGACTCCAGTACTGATCGGAGGCCGAGACCGCCCCCTTTAGTGATTCCGTCTGAAAGCGCCTCGGAAATAAAATAGCCGTAGCTCTGCTGGCCGTGCGGTCCGTCAATCATGCTTTTCATGCTTTCGGCGAGCATTTGACGTACCAAGATCCCCTCGAACTGGCGCGCCAGTTCCGATGGGTCACGCACGGGCGCACCCGGCTTTGCCGCCTGCATGGCGGGCAACGCAATATCCGGGGAAAGCCCCTCGGCACCGAGGGAAGAGGAAAGCGGGGTGATGTTCATGGAATCAGTTCATGATCAACTCAGCCTGAAGCGCACCGGCCCTCTTCATGCTCTGGAAAATCGCCATCATGTCACGCGTGGTGAGGCCGAGAGCGTTTAAGGCGGAAGCCACCTGCTGAATGGTCGGGTTGTCTTCAAGCACGCCCATCTTCGACCGCTCCTCTTTGACGTCCGTCTGGGTGGTGTTTGTGACAATTGTTCCAGCCCCGTTTAGAGCCAAAAGTCCATCCTTGGGGTTCAACGGATCGTTCGGATTGACGACATTCCCTCCGATAGCCCTCTGAGTAAAGGGATTGGGCTGGCTGATGATCGGGTTTTTCGCAATATTGATGGTCACTGAGCCATGGCTAAGGGCCACGGTGGAAATCCGCACATTCGAAGTCGCAACAATCGTACCGGTCCGCTCGTTGATAACCACCCGCGCGGGCACATCGGGCTCAACCTCGATGGCTCCCAGACGGGCGATGAAGTTTACCTCGTAGCCCTTGAAATCGTCGGGAACGGCCACATCCACGCTTCCTGCATTTTTCGCGATCGCGCTCTGCGGGAACTCCTGATTGATCGCCTGGGCAAAACGAGCGGCGGAGGCATAGTCCGGATTGAGCATCAACAGCTCCACATTGTTGTCACGAACCACGGTCGCCGGGATCTCCCGTTCCACCAAGGCGCCGCCGCTGATGATCCCGACCGTTGGATGATTCTTCTGCACCGAGGCCCCGCCGACTCCACCGGTCCCCTCGAAGAACCCGCCGACCGCAATCGGTCCCTGTGCCACCGCATACACCGTGTCATCGGCCCCAAGCAAGGGGGTCTGGAGTAGCACTCCGCCCTGGAGTGTCTTGGCTTCGCCGACCGCCGAGACGGTCACATCAATCCTGGTTCCGGAACGCGCAAACGCCTGAATGTCGGCAGTGACCATGACAGCAGCAACCGTATCAAACTTCATTTCGGACACATCAATGCCGAAACGTTTAAGCATGTTCTGCACCGCCGTCTTGGCCGGTTCGGACTTGTTGTCCCCGCGGTTGGCCAGGCCCACGACCAAGCCATAACCAACGAGCTGGTTGTCACGCCCGCCCTGAACCAAGGTCACGTCCTTGATTCTAGCGGCAAAGGCTGGACAAACACCGATGAAAATGGAGAGAAAAAGAAACGCGAAATGGCGCATAAAAGTTCGTTTAAAAGTCTCAATAAGGGGTGATTTTGTCGTCCAGTTTCTTAAGCCAGCCCTTCTTGGCTGTTTCTGTTAGGGCCCCCTCGGCAACCACTTCTATCCGTGCATCCGCAACATCCTCCGAACGCACCTTGGGAGTGATCCCCACCGCGCCCCGGATGTCAACCGGGCGAATAATCCCACGCAGCGAAATAAATTGTCTCTCGTTGGAAAAGCCGATCTGACGGATTCCTTCGATCACCAGATTTCCATTGGGCAACACATCGATAACCTGCACGGCCATCGTAAAGTTAAGCGTTTGGGAATTGGTAATCTCCCCGGACCCTTCGAGGGTCGAAACAGAAGCCGGATCCAATATTTTGAGAGCGTTGGCAGCAGCAGTCGACTTTGGCAGCAGATTCGAGGGGAACTTTCTCCTATCAGTCTGTGGGAGCGCAGTCTGGCGACTCGCCCCCGAATTTATCAGGGAATTTACTATCTGACCGGCGATGCCCGGGGCTGACCCTGTAGTGGTCCGCGAGGTGGTTAGGCCGCGAGCATTGTCGTACACCAGTGTCTCGATTATCGAAACCGTCACAATATCCCCAATCCGCCGCGCTTTCTTGTCCGCGTACATGCCCCGCTCGTCTGTCACGGCCTCCCTCCAGAGCGAACCAGCGACCGCGCTCGAAGCCATCCCCAACAAGGAGAACAGCCCCAAAGCAGCAGTAATTGCCCCCATCGAGGCGTTTCTAGAAACGAACTTGAACTTGGTTTTCATTGATCACCTGAGCGTAAAACTCTTTTTTGCTGTCTAAATTTTTGACCCGGATCACGGCGCCGGCAGGCCCGCCCTCCATTGCAACTGCACGCATCCGGACGGAAAGCCCGCCCTCGCCTGCGACTGCGTCCACAAATTGGCCCCGCTTTACAAGCGATCGCTCCACGAGATCCCGGCGGGTAAGGGCTCTTCCCTTGTTTACCGACTGCGCGAGCTCAAAACCGGCAAGGTCCCGCTCCGCCGATATCGGCTGCACCGCCTCACGCAATACATCCAACGGTTGAGCAACAATCAGCCCCCTTTCCAAAACCTGCCCCGGCTCCAGCCGTTGCGTTGAAACCCACGCCTTTTGGTACATTTCAACACGGATTTGAAGCGGCCACTCCCCGATGATCTTCCCACCGCTCACCCCCCTCACGATCACATTCATGTTGCTGGAAAGTCCGGTCGGCGGCAACTGGACACACTCCGCAAAGAAGTCGGAAGAAGGAAGCTGCAAGGGGCTCCACCGCCGCAGTAAGCTGACCCTCAAATCCCCCTGGATATCGTAGCGTTTGGGGAGGTCGTTCTGGATACCCTGCACCAACTCCAACTCTGTGAGTTGCTGGGGAGTCTCCGTCCGAATGATCTGTGCAACCGGTCCTTTACCCCCCCTCACCGGAATCCGCGAACCGGAACCGCCCGCGAGATCTTCCGGACGGTCGAGTGCAGCCCCGGGACGCCCGAGTGTTGCGCCGCCCACGGGCTCAAGCAGCTTGCTCAAGTCGGCACAAGCCACCTGCGCCATTCCAAAAACAGGAAGAGCAGCAAGCAGCAAAAGCCGAGCAGGAAATCTCATCGCTTGAGCTGGGACATCTGACCAAGCATTTCGTCGGAGGTCGTGATGGCCTTCGAATTGATCTCATAAGCACGCTGCGCCTGGATCATATTCACCATCTCCTCCACGATATTCACGTTGGAAGACTCGAGGAAACCCTGAACCAAGGGCCCGATTCCGGAACCTGGAACCCCTGGGACACCGGCCTGGGGGGCACCGCTCGAGGGCGTTTCCTCATACAGATTTCCACCCATGCTGCGCAAGCCGGAGGGGTTCGGAAACCGGAAAAGCTGCACCGCTCCCGCGGTCACTTGCTTCCCGGTTTTGTCCACGTACGTAATTGTTCCGTTAGGGGAGACCACGATGCCCTTCGCATCCGTCAAGCCCGGCATCCCCACAACGGTCAGACCGTCACTCGTGACAACCTTGCCCTGCGAATCAAACTTCATGGTCCCGTCTCTGGAATAAACTTCCGTCCCGTCCGCACGCTGGATCTTGAAAAAACCGTCTCCATCGATGGCCAGATCCAACTCTCCGCCCGTCTGCTTGAGCTGCCCCTGGGTGAACACCTTTGTCGTGGCCACCACCCGGGTACCGTTTCCGAGCTCTGTGCCGGTTGGCAGCACGTTGCCGTTTCCGGCATCGGCGCCTGCGGTGCGCGGCCTCTGGTAAAGCAAATCCTGAAACTCGATCTTGCTGCGCTTGAACCCCGTCGTGTTCGCGTTCGCCAAATTGTTGGCGATCACGTTCAGGTTCAGCTGCTGGGCTTCCATCCCGGAAGCGCCGGAGTAGAGGGATTGGATCATAAGGGTCGAATTTTGTAGGCTTAAACGAACGAAAACAAACTCAGCTTATCGGCTGATTTTAAATCTAAAAGTTAGGACTGAGCTCCGAGATACTGAATGGCTTTCCCTGCGCTATCATCACTTACATCCAGCACTTTCTTCGCTGAATCATAAGCGCGGCCCAGCGAAATCATGCTCACCATTTCCTCCATGAGCATTACGTTACTGCCCTCCACGGTCATGTGCATGATCGGGGCATTCTCGACAGGCAGCGCCGCATTTTGACCGACCGGGCCGATAATCCCGTTCCCGATGCGGTGCAAATCTTCAGGCTTTTCAAACTTGAACACAGCCAGCTTTCCCAACTGCTGGTCTCCCTGAATGATCAACCCTTCGGAATTGATAAAAACCTTGCCCCCCTCCTGCCGGAAGGTGATTGGACCACCGTCACCCTCAACGGTGCTGCCGTCCTGTGTGACCAGGGAATAGTCCGACGCCACCCTAAAATTGCCGTTTCTTGTGTAGCCGTTGGTGCCGTCCGGCAACCGGATGCGGAAAAAACCTTCCCCGCCGATGGCAAAATTTGTCTCAACACCGGTGTAGGTGTAGCTGCCCGGCGTCAGATTCAAGGAACGTTTTCCTGCGGGAATCACGCCGTTCTCAGTCTGGGAAACACTGTCGCCGTGCTTGATCTTGGTGACGTCGGCCACCACGCCGGCGAATGTGGACTGGGCCTTCCTGTAGCCCGGGACCCCTGCGGAAGCGAGGTTCTGCGCGATGGTTTCCTGCCATCCTTCAAACGCAACCATTCCGGCCGCCCCTTTGTACATTCCTACATTCATCGTACCACCACTCAAAGCATGGCCTGTGCCATTTTAGGAGCCTCTGTACAACCAGGCGAAAATCTCCTTCAACAATGCCTCTCCAAGGAAGATCTGGATTTGGCCGCTACTGACTGGCAAACTACTGTTTCACCCCTGTCATGCAAAGGATTCTCATCGTGGACGACGACTGCGACTTGCTGCGCGCATTGCGCGACGGTCTGTTGGGTTCGTTTCTCGTAGAGACCGCCTCCGATCCCAGAGAAGCGCTCGCAAGGATGCGTACGCTTCCGGAGCTAGCCGTGGTGGTTGCCGACATGCGCATGCCGGGCATGAGCGGTCTCGAACTTCTCAGGCAGGCCCGTTCCATTGTCCCGAATGCGTCGAGGGTGATGCTCACCTCCGCGGACGATGCCCAGACCGCCATCTCCGCGATCAACGAGGGAAACGTTTGCCGCTTTCTGACAAAACCGTGCGGACTCCACGTCCTTGAGGCGGCAATCCGGGAGGCCCTTGACCTAAGGCACACGATCCACCAACTGCTAGAGTCCCAGTTTCGAATGCTTGCCGGAACGGTAGCTGTCCTCAGCAAGGTCATTCAGATGGTCAAGCCTGAGAGCCACGCAATCGCCCAGCGCCTCAGCCAGAGAATGCGTGAGCTTGCTTTGGAAATGCTCCACCCAGACTTCTGGGAACTGGAGGTCGCGGCCATGCTCTCCCCACTGGGGGCAATCGGCGCGGCCCGGCCTTACTCCCAAGGAGATCCAACCGCGGCCTTTTCCGGTGACTTTCCGCAGGCGGCTGCCGCGCTTTTGAGGCAGATCCCGCGCATGGAGAAGATCGCCTGTTCGGTAGCCTATCTGGGCAAGAATTTCGACGGCTCCGGCCAACCGCAGGACACCGTGGCAGGGACCCAAATTCCACTCGGAGCCCGGATGCTGCGCGTCGTGCGCGACTTGGAGGAACGCCTGGGGACCGGGTGCACCGCCGGGGATGCGCTCCGGCTGATGCAACTGGATGAGGGACTCTACGACCCGAGCGTTCTGGCTGCTGCGCTTGCGTGCTTCGGGGAGGATCCGCATGCGCACCTGCCCAACACCACTTCGGTGTCATGGCTCGCGCTCCAGGAAGGCGACACTCTGGCAGACGACATTCCCTCCGAAACGGGCTCGCTGTTGCTGACCAAAGGCTGCCGGGTGACCCCAAACTTACGGCGGATGCTCCAGGAAATGGCCAGTGGGGGAAGGATGCCTGAAAGCGTGCGGATCAGAACCAGCACTCCGGTCGGGTAATCAAACCTCCCCCAGTGCGGAAGCAGGGGAGCCCACCCAAGGCTAGGCCCCCATTACCTAGGGACCTAGGGCGCGCCTACAGCCCGTGAAACTCCTGCAGGCTGCGTACCGAAATTCCGTGCTCCCGGATCGCACGAATGCCCTCGAGGCTGGCCTCAGCCGCCCGGAGCGTCGTCACCACTGGAATCCGCGCACTGTTGGCGGTCGAACGGATACGCACTTCGTCCTCGCGAGCCACCTTGCCGGAGGGCGTGTTGATGATCAGCGCCAGTTCGCCGTTTTTGACCAAGTCGAGCGGGTTGGGACGCCCCTCCCCAATCTTGTGCACCCGCTTGACTGGTATGCCCGCAGCCTCGAGGCCCTTGGCTGTCCCGTAGGTCGAAAGCACTTCGAATCCAAGCTCCGCGAAGCCCCGGGCAATTTCGGTTGCCCGAGCCTTGTCCCGGTCCGGCACGGAGATGAAGACCTTTCCTTTTTGCGGCAGAGGCGGTTGCGCCGCCATTTGCGCCTTTGCATAAGCGAGCCCCAGAGTGCGGTCGATTCCCATCACCTCGCCGGTACTGCGCATTTCCGGCCCAAGCACGATGTCGACCCCCGGAAATTTGATAAACGGAAAGACCGCCTCCTTCACGGAAAAGTGCGGTGGTATGATCTCCTTGGTAAAACCGAGCTCCTTGAGCGTCATTCCAGCCATCACCTTTGCGGCAAGCTTTGCCAGGGGGACGCCGATGGCCTTGGAGACAAACGGCACCGTACGCGAAGCACGCGGGTTGACCTCCAGCACGAACACCTCCTCGTCCTTCACCGCGAACTGCACGTTCATCAGGCCACGCACATTCAACGCCCGCGCCATGCGCTTGGTCGCGTCGGCGATTTCTGCCTGCACCCGCTCACTGAGGCTAAAGGACGGAATCACACAGGCGGAGTCGCCCGAGTGGATCCCCGCCTCCTCGATGTGCTCCATGATCGCCCCGATGACGGCTGTTTCTCCGTCGCAAATACAGTCGACATCAACTTCCGTTGCGTCTTCCAGAAAATGGTCGACCAGCACCGGATGGTCCGGACTCGCCTCGACCGCTGTACGGATATAGCGCCGCAGATCCTCCTCGTTGTGAACGCGTTCCATCGCCCGGCCGCCCAGCACAAAAGAGGGCCGCACCAGCACCGGATAGCCCACGCGG
>CANJYI010000121.1 GCA_947478975.1 Chthoniobacteraceae bacterium | reverse complement strand
GAGCGCAGGCCGACCCCCGTCGCACCCGTTCCGCCTGCGATCGCCGCGCTCGGGATCCCCTTTGACGACAAGTCCCCTCCTCCCCAACCGGCCGAACTGCGCGCCGCCCTCGAGGGGTTTGCCCGCACCGCCTTCCGCGGGCTGCCGCCTCCCGCGTCCTATCTTGACAGGCTGGCCGCCATCTACGACACGCGCCGGAAATCGGGTGAAAAGCACGGACCGGCACTCCGCGACACGCTCGCCATCATCCTCTCCTCCCCAAAATTTCTGTACCTTGCCGAGCCCAATCCCGACGAGAAACGCCGCCCCCTTTCCCCCCTCGAGCTTGCGACCCGCCTTTCTTACTTCCTTTGGAGCGCCCCGCCAGATCCCAGCCTACTCCAGCTTGCCAGTGCAGGTACGCTCTCCCAACCCGAGGTGCTCTCCGCCCAGACGATGCGGCTCTTGGACGATCCGCGCGCCGAGTCCTTCATCCACTCGTTCCTCTACCAGTGGCTGGTTCTGGACCGGCTTGATTTCTTCGAGGTCAACCGCACCCTCTTTCCCAATTTCGACGACGCCACCCGGCTCGCCGCCAAGAACGAAGTCTACCAAACGTTCACCCACCTCTTCCGGCGAAACTCCAGCCTCGGCGACCTCCTCAAGTCCGACTATGTCGTCGTAAACGGACTCCTCGCCAAGTTCTACGGTCTTGAGGGCGTTTCGGGAGACGACTTTCGGAAGGTGTCCCTCCCCAAGGACTCCCCCAGAGGCGGCTTCCTCGGCATGGCCGCCATCAACCTCATGGGCGGCAACGGTGAGGTCACCAGCCCAGTCAACCGCGGCGCCTGGGTGCTGCGCAAACTCCTCGACGACCCGCCGCCTCCCGCCCCGGCCAACATCCCTCAAATCGCGCGTCTTGCCGGCAAGGTCCTCACCACCCGGGAACGACTTTCCGCGCATCAGGAGGACGCCCAGTGCGCCAGCTGCCACCGCAAGATTGATCCCATCGGGTTCGGCCTGGAAAACTTCGATGCCGTCGGCCAATGGCGTACCCAGGACAGCTACCAGCTCCTCGATGAAAAGGGCAAACCCCTCCCGAAAACCAAAAAGGTTTGGGACATCGACGCCTCCGCTGCCTTCCACAAGGGCCCCGGTTTTGGCGACTACTTCGCCATGCGCGACCACATTGCCTCACAACCGGCCGCCTTCGCCCGCGGCTTTAGCAAGGCCCTCATTGAATACGCCCTCGGTCGCCCTTTCGGCTTCAGTGACCAACTCCTCCTTGAGGACATCCTGCAAAAGGCGGCCCCCTCAAAGTTCGCCATCCGCGATGTGCTCCAGCTTCTGGTGGCAAGCCGCGAGTTCTACTCAAAGTAGCCCTCCTCGAAACGTCCGGATACCTTCCCCATTTCCACAATCATGCAAAAGACTGCCTCCCTCAACCGCCGCCACTTCCTGCGTTCCAGCAGCGCGCTCATCGCCCTGCCCTTTTTGGAGTCCCTCGGTTTCCGGCGTTTTGCGTCGGCCGCCCCCGCAGCCCGCCCCCCAAAGCGGCTCATCTTTCTCGCGCTGGGCTGGGGGATCACCGAGGAGAGTTGGTACCCGGACATCCAGAAGCCCGGCGCCAACTATCTCCTGCCCCAGGGGCTCAAACCGCTGGAACGCCACCAGAAGGATTTTTCTGTCGTGCAGGGCCTTTGGAACAAGTTTTCCGACGGGGGCCACTGGGGCAGCACCATGTGGCTGACCGGAGCCAACCGCTTCGCCCAGCCCGGCCAGAGTTTTCACAACAGCATTTCCGCCGATCAGGTGGCGGCAGAGCAACTGGGCAAGGAGACCCGCTTCGCCTCCCTGCAGTTCAACGGCGCCAAGCTCAGCGAAGGCCTCGACGGGCACGGCCCCGGCCTCTCACTCGCCTGGGACCCCAGCGGCAAGCCCGTTGCCGGCCTCGACGGCCCCACGGCCGCATTCCAGCGGCTGTTTGCCCCGGACCACACTCCCGTGGAAAAGCAAAAGGCCGGCCTGCTGCAAAAACGGAGCGTCCTCGACGCGGTGCTTGAAGACGCAGCGGACCTCCAGCGCCGCCTCGGCAAGACCGACAACCAAAAGCTGGCAGAGTACTTTCAGGGGATCCGCGACATTGAAACCCGCCTGAGCAAGGAGGAGCAGTGGATCGGCGTCCCCCAACCCAAGGCCCCCCTGGGGGAGCCCAAAGCGGGTCTGGCGGGTTTTGAAGAAATCAAGGTCATGTACGACATCATGCTGGCGGCCATGCAGACCGACAGCACGCGGGTGCTCTCCTACCGGATGCCCGTGGAATCGCTGCTCAAGAGTCTGGATGTGAAAGTGTTTCCCCACGACATGAGCCACTACCACACGACCCGGGCGGAAAAGCTCGACGCCTCCCAAAAACGGGACGAGGCCCAAAGCAAACTGCTGGCCGGGTTCCTCGACAAACTCAAGGCGACTCAGGAAGCCGACGGCAGCCGCCTCTTTGACAACGTCGCCCTCGCCTACGGCAGCAACCTGCGCACGGGCCACGAACTGAGCAACTGCCCGACCCTCCTTGCCGGCGGCGCGGCGGGACTCAAGCTCGGGCACAGCATCGTCGCGCCCAAAAACACCCCCCTCTGCAACGCATGGCTGTCGCTGCTCCATGGAGTCGGCGTAAAGGCCGAACGCCACGGCGACAGTACCGGTCCGCTCAAGGAAATCCTCGTCTGAGCCGAGCGGGAAAGGCTCTCAGGGTGATTTTTCCAAACGTATCCCAATCAGCAGGGCGCCAAAAGCGGACCCTCCCACCAAACAAACTGGAATAGAATTCAACCTCAGCTTCGGCTGCATCGCGTGCCACTCGAAGGAAGGAAGTACGAAAAGAAAAACCTGTCTCACCTGGAAGGGGTTTTTGGGAAACCCAATGAGTTCTATATCGGCACCGCCATCCTCGAGCCGGAGAAGAAAATTATCTCCGGCTATCTGCCCGGCATGGCCAGCTACAAGGGCCCCCTTACCGACGGCCAGATCGACTCCCTCATCATGTACATCCGCACCCTGCGCGAATAGTCGGCACCGCCATCCTCGTGTGACGGCAGGCCCTTCCCCTCGCCTTGGCGCCACAGGGGCGCGCACAGCCAGGGCGGCCCGATGCGGCGCGCAAGAGTGAGTCAATCGTGCCCCATCGCCCTCTGCAAGGGTGGCAGAATCCTTCTTGGTTTGAGGCAACCGGCTCTGCTTAAATTCCCATCCATGAGTGAAAAAATCCTAGCCAAGTCGTCGGTTCAATTGGGCGTGGTGCCCACGCACATCAAGTTTGTGGGCGGACTCGTTCCGGATGGTGAGGGCAAATTTCCCCGCGGCGCGTCCGGGAGTCTGGCCATCGTGGAAACCATGCGTCACTTGTGCGAGCACTCGCCGTTTCGGCCGCAATGCGTGCAAATCCCCTACTTCAGTTTTGCGGACGCGGGGGAGGTCGAGGAGCTGGTCAAAAACCTTCGGGCACTGGATCTGGAGGTGCATTTTATCATCATGGTGGGCGGTGCAAATCCGATGAATCCCGCCGACGAGGACTCCACCGTCGCACAGCTGGTCACCAGCCTGAAAGCGGCCGTAGCCCATGGGATCCGCCACGTTTCCTCCACTTCAATTGAGGAATGGATGAGCGCTGGGGAAGACCGCCGGGAGGGCGCGGCATTTGAGGCGGCCATCGCGCAAAACGTGCGCGTGCACCAGCGCGTCTACAATGAAGCCGGCCTCGCCGGATCTTGCGTGGAAAACTGGCACATTGAATTTCTACGCCCCGGCGAATTCAAAACCTTCACCGATGTGGACCGCGGTTGGGCGGTGGTGCACGCCGCGAACAAGGCGCTGGGCAAGACCTTCTTCAAACTGCTCGTGGATGCCGCGCATTGCGGGGATTCGGGCCTCTCCATAGAGCAGAACGCGGCGCTCATCGCAAAAATAGCCGCCGCGGGAGAACTCGGCATTTTCCACGCATCCGCGAAAACCACGCGCGGCTGTCTTTCCACCGATGACGGCTGGATTGGGGCGTTGCTGACGGAAGCGGCGCGTACCGGGTGCCTCAAGCATGTGTTTGTGGAGGTGTTCCACCACGAGGATCCGGCGCTGGAGGCTCTGCGAAAAATGGACTCTGGCCACGGGGTGAACACGTGCGACGGGCGGACCTACGAGCAGTTGGTCGAGGCCGGCCTGGCCGACGTCGCGCACCGCCTCAACAACCTGGTTGTCAGGGGTATCCTCTAAGCCGGCACTGTCCCCACCCCACCAACGCACAAACAAAACAGACCATGGCCGAGGCATCCCTGAGAGGTATCAAGCTCTTTAATTTGAGCGGACGCAGCGCGGTGATTACCGGCGGCTCCAAGGGACTGGGGCTGGCCATGGCCGCTGGGCTTGCCTCGGCCGGGGCGGACCTGATGCTCGTAAGCCGCCATCTTGAAGAGGCTCAAGCCGCCGCGCAAAGCCTCGCGCAGGAGTACGGCGTGCTTGCCCTCGGACATGCCGCCGACGTGCGCAACGAGGTGGAGGTGGATGGAATTGTGCAAAGGGCTCTGTCGGCTTTCGGAAAGGTGGACATCCTCATCAACAGCGCCGGCATCAACATCCGCGGGCCAATCACCTCGCTGAAACTTGAGGAGTTTGAACGCGTGCTGGGCACCAATGTGACGGGAACGTGGTTGACCTGCCGCGCCGTCCTGCCCTCCATGCGCGCCCAAGGCTGGGGGCGGATCATCAACATTTCCAGCGCATTGGGAGTGATTGGACTGCCCGGGCGCACCCCCTACACCGCCAGCAAGGGAGCCGTACTCCAGATGACGCGCACACTGGCTTTGGAATGCGCCTCGGACGGCATAACCGTCAACGCGATCTGCCCAGGCCCCTTCCTGACAGACATGAACGAGTCCATCGCGGACACCGAGGAGGGTCAGCGCATTATAGGTGTCACGGCGCTGAAACGGTGGGCGCGGTTGGAGGAGATTCAGGGTGCGGCGATCTACCTTGCCGGCGATGCAGCCAGCTATGTCACGGGCAGCGCCCTCGTCGTGGACGGCGGTTGGACGGCGCAATGAACCAGCACAATCTCCTCCCTTCAGCTCCCCACCCGCCGCTTCCTTGGCGAACCATAAGCTTCCAGCGCACTGTGCTCCCCACCTGCACTTAGGAGAACCCGGGGATAAGGGGGGACTACCCCGGATGTCCCACTAACGCCCCGCTGGTGGCTTCGCAGGCGCCTTTTCCTGCCGGGTTCCTGTTTCAGCCGGAACCGGCTTGGGCGCAGCAACGGCGGAGGGCGCGGCCGCCGCACCCTGGATCTTCCACTTTTGGGTGATCTGCTGTGCATCCAAGTCGGTCTTTGAGAGCTCCAACAAATCGGAGAGCAGCGCCGCGTATTTTGCCTCGGTCTCCCCGGCCCGCTTGATCTGCTCTTCGCGCTGCTGCAACACGTCCTCGACCTGCTTTCTCGCATTTTTAGCCGCGGTCGACCGGTCGGCAAGCATACTCAACTGGCGCTCCACAATGCCTTTCTCACTCGATACCCAGCGCAACTGGGCCCCCACCAACACTGCCCCAGCCATTGCCAGCACCCCCAGGGTGATTGCCACTCCTTTGTCTTCAATGTCGTTCATTTTAGTTCCCCCCCTTTTTGGTCGCCCCTCCGGGCTGCACACGGTTGGCCGCCCCAGGAACAGGCGCGCCACCCTCGGGTGCCGCCGGCCCTGAAGCCCCGCGCACCTGCACCCCGTGCTTCTTTAACAGCTCGCCCAACCGGGAATTTCCTGTCTTTTCCGAAAGACTGGCAATGTCACGCACCACAGCAGGCCCGACGTTATCCCCGATCGCAGACCCCTTGTTCAGCTTTTCCTGTTGGGCCTGCAACTGCTGCCGAAGCACATTCGCCTGCGTCTGCTGGGATTCTATAAATCTTTCAAAATCGGCAGCGCTCGTCCGAAGCGCCACCAATTCGCTGGAAACGGCATAGTACCGACAACTCAGTGCAAACACCGCACCGGCCATCACTGCGCCCACGTATCCGTATCTCATCCGATGAGTATACCCCCTTGCATTGGAAAGATCAAACACTGGCCGGCCAGAGTGCTCCGTCTTCTTCCCTTGTGAGGCGCCACTTCGATCAAGTCCCAAAACGGGCTTTGCGCGCTCCACCCTCCGCCCCACACACCAACCGCCGAAAAGAATAACTCACCGTCTTACAGCGACAAAAGAAGTTGTCCTCCGGGCCCTGCGCGCCGTTTACAAAGCCGGATTTTGCAGGCTAATCTCGGGCGCTCTGACACCCCGGTGGGTCGGGCAACACCTCACCTAAAACCTCCAGACGATCCTCCTCTTATGGGCGACAAATCCCCGAAATCCGTAAACAAGCAGAAAGAGCAAAAGCAAAAGCAGGCAGGAGCCGCAAACCAGAAGAAAAAGGACTCGGCACCAAAGTCCGGAGCTCCCGCGAAGAAGAAGTAAGCCGCTCTGGCGGTTAACAGCTGAGCCCAGCCACATTCCGGTGTGCGCTGGGCTTTGTTTTTGGCAGCCCCCACCCGCGACGGCGGGCCCATCAAACACTCCCCCCCGTTCCCATGCTTATCTCCACAGTCTTCATGTGGGTGGCCATCGCAGCAGGCATTGTCGTAGCTCTCCCTTGTCTCTGGCTACTCGGGCTGGCCCTGTGGCCAGCGGCCCTTCAGAGGCGCGCCCTCGTCGTCACCCTGGGTATCGGAATGCCCCTCCTGCTAGGGCTTTTGCCCCTTTTTCTGACACTCGCCATCGGCAGCAAGCTCGGCAAGGGAGGCATCACCGCACTGCTCCCCGTGGGCCTGCTCTTGCTCTGGGGTTTCACCTGCGCAGACGGTCTAGCCACTTTCGTGGGACGCTCTGTCTGGCCGCAACGGGACGGCTCTCTGTCTTGGAAACAAACCTTCCGAGGCGGCCTGCTCCTCGTCGGCTCGGCTCTGCTGCCAATGGTCGGCTGGATCCTAATCCTGCCACTTTTGGCGGTCGCCGGATGGGGCACCAGCATCCTCTCCTGGTTTGCCAAAAGCCCCCCAAGCCCCCCAAGCCCCCCAAGCCCCCCAAGCCCCCCGCCTCACGACCGTATTGAATGAAGGCTTCGCGGCGGGCCCTCCTGAAAACTTCGGCACTCTGCGGAGCCGCGGCCGCTCTCGCAGGTTGCGAGCGGTGGCTGACCCAGTCAGCTCAACTTTTCGGAGAAGCCGTCCCCGAAACACTGCCCCCGCCCCAGGACGTTTCGATTGACGCGGATTTCCACCTTCTGTCCCGCGCGGGCTTCGGCCCCCGGCCGGGCGACCTGCAACGCCTCCGCTCCCTCGGCCCCGATGCGTGGCTCGAGGAGCAGCTACAGCCGACAACCCTTTCCGATACCGCCTGCGACCTGCGCGCCGAACGTTTCGAGTCGCTTTATTTCAGCCCCGGCGACGCCTACGGTTTCCGCAAACCCGTCCTCCGCGAGGAACTCACGCGCCACGCCCTGCTGAGGGCGGTTTACAGCCGCCGGCAGCTTTTTGAAGCGATGGTCGAGTTTTGGAGCGACCACCTGAACATCGATCTGGAGAAGGGCGACTGCGTCTACCTCAAACCCAGCGACGACCGGGTGGTCATCCGTAAACACGCCCTGGGTAACTTCCCACAACTTCTGCGCGCCTCGGCCACTTCGCCCGCCATGCTGGTCTACTTGGACGGCAGATCCAACAAGGTGCGCAAAAACAGTGGGGACCGTCCCAACGAAAACTACGCCCGCGAACTGCTTGAGCTCCACACCCTGGGCCTCCACAACGGCTACTCCCAGCAGGACGTCCTTGAAGCCGCCCGCTGCCTGAGCGGTTGGACCTTTGACGCCAGGCGCACCTTTGCCGCCAACCAAAACGAGTCGTTCTTCCGTTCGGACTGGCACGACGACGGCCCCAAACAAGTGCTG
>CANJYI010000120.1 GCA_947478975.1 Chthoniobacteraceae bacterium | reverse complement strand
GGCAGCGATTCGCCCCGGCTGAAGAACGGGCTGGATTTGACCTCTTGGGAAAACTGCTTTCCAACCTCCTCAAACTTGGCGCCAGCCGCCATGCCGGCCACGGAGAAGTCCGCCGCCTTGTCGGCCACCTTCTGCATCTCCTCGGCGGAGGGGGCTGGGGCGGTCGGAGCCTTTTCAGGAAGAGCGAAGAACACATGCTGGACCTTGCGCTTTTCGGGCGCCTTGAGTCCTTCCTTCCGAGCCTCAAAAGCCTTCTGGATGTCCTCGGCGGTGATGGAAACGCCCTTGGCAACTTCTTCCCTCAGAATCCGCACGAATGCTGCCTCCACCTTTTGATACTTCTGGGCGTACGCGGCCTCCAGTTCATCAGGTGCCGGGGTCGCACTGGCGCTCAGCAGCTCACGGACCGTCTGGAGCCGGATCTGGTCGCGCACCAGTTCCTCCAGATTCATGGAAGTCATTCCCCTTGGGCTGAGCACCATCTGGATCATCTGGAGATACCGCTCGTGATCATACTGGCCGTTCTTCTGCAGCGCGGGCAGCTTTTGGATCGCCTCTGCCACCTGGTTATCGGTGGGTTCGATGCCCATTTCACCGGCTTGCTGCCGGAGCACCATGGTGTTCCAGACGTAGTTGGAAGTCACTTCCCCCATCGTTCTAGCGTTTTGCGCCAGGGGAATCACCACGTCCAGCATTCCCAGAGTGCGGCACACTTCAAACATGCGCCCGATGGCGTTGTATTCGGCAGGCTGTACGTTCCTGTCGTAAATCTTGGCAATGTGCTGGGAGCCCAGACGGTCCAACCGTGTTCCGGGCCCGCCATACAAGATGACAAAGGCTATAATGACGAAAAACGTGAGGGTGATCAGCACAGGTTGCTGAAAGCGGCGCAAGAGATTGACCATGACAAATACTGGGTGGGACGGGTTTCTAACATAAAAGCCTTAGGGAAGGCGCCGCAACCTGTTTCTCCCCTCCTCTTGCAGCATGTCTGCGATCCGAACGCGAGTCGGGGATGGCATTTCGCTAGAACAGGGGCATTTTTACAGAGTGAATCAGAGCCCGCCCCCTTCGGATCCCGCCCCCTCACCACATCCCCCAAAGGATGCACTCGCCGGTGAGTTTTTTGAGCATCTGGAGACTGAGCGCAATGTTTCCCCGCGCACCGTCAGAAACTACAGGCAGGCCCTACACCGTTTCCGGGCCTCCCGAGAAGACCTTCCCCCGTGGGACAAACTCACCGCCGACGACTTCCGCCGCTACCTGATGCGTCTTGCCGCCGATGGCATCGCAAAACCTACCGTGCGGCTTCACTTTGCCGCCCTGCGCACCTTTTACCGCTTCCTCTCCGAGCGCCACGGGCTAAGGGACAACCCGCTCAAGCAGGTCCAGTTGCCCAAGACCTCCCGGAAGTTGCCCGTCATCCTCAACCAGACCCAAATTGACGAACTTCTGAGCGCGCCCCTGCGTGCCCCCAAGCAAAAGCAGGCGCCCCCCTGGACGCCGCAACGGGATGCCGCAATTTTAGAGCTCTTTTACTCCAGCGGCCTGCGTCTTTCCGAACTGGCTGGACTCGATGTGGAACACATCGATCCCTACACCGAATCCGTCCGCGTTTTGGGCAAGGGCCGTAAGGAACGGGTCGTCCCAGTGGGAGCGCCCGCCCTGCGGGCCATCCAGCACTATCGGCACGCAGCCGGGACGCAGGCTGGGCCGCTTTTCTTAAACAAGGCGCGGGGGCGGATCGGCGTAAAGGCGATATGGAGTATGCTCAAAAAATGCCTCGCTTACACGAGCATCCCCCTGGAGGTGAGTCCGCACAAATTGCGCCACTCTTTTGCCACGCACATGTTGGACGCGGGGGCTGACCTGCGCAGCGTGCAGGCTCTGCTCGGACACGAAAACCTCTCCACCACCCAAATCTACACGCACGTAAGCGTCGAGCGTCTCCGGACCGCCTACGCAGAGGCCCACCCCCGCGCTTAGTACGGCAGACGCCCCCCTCGCCACCGGAGCAAACCCCTTGGTGCCCCCACCCGCCCTACTGCGGCGCCTTCTCGAGCGACTGCTTCACCGCCGACTCCCACTTCCCCCAGTCGGACCCGTGGTCCGCATCCAAAAGGAAAGCCAAAGTCGACTTGGCAATCTCAGCCATCGGGTGCTGGGGCGTGCGCGCCGCGGCGAGCAGAACCGGCAACTTCACCGAGTCCGCGCGGTTCAAACTTTCCGCGACGATCACCTCCTGAAATCCGGGGTCCAGGCGCGTGTTCTGCACGTAGGGCAGCACGGTGAGATAGTCCTTGTCGGGAATCAAATTGGCAATGTGCCGCGCACTGGCGGCCTGCCCCTCCCCGGGCATCGTGGGGATTTGCTGCAGCAGCAGCTGTGCGATTGCGGGAGGCTCCGCGTTGGAACGGAGCGCCTCGTCGATCTTACGTTCCCAGAGCGGCAGGCCGTCGGGCACCGGGAGGGGCCCCGGCTTTGCCGCCGCCGCGGTGCTGGAGGCCTCGGCTGGGGCGGAGGGAGCCAGAGGCAACCCGGCCTGCTCCTCGGCCGCGGGTTTTTCTGCAGCCGGCTGGGCCAGATGGACGCCGCCACCGTCCGGTCTCCCTAGGTACCAGCCCGCAAGGGCCAACGCCACAAGGGCCAGCGCCAGAACGAACCGCTTAAAAGTAAAAGGCTTGCTCATTATATATTCCTCAATTCCAAAAAAACTGCGGCCCGCATCCCCCTAGACACCGGCCCGCTTCAAAAGATCCTCCAGCACCTTGGTCGCCTCAAAGACCTCCGCCGCGATCTCGTAAGCGGCTTTGCAGTGGCCTGCATAGTCGGCGTTGATTGACTCCACCGCCGCAGCAATATCCTCGAGCGTCTCAAACGCCAACAACCCTTTCCCCCCGCCGTACAACTGCGTGAACTGTGTCTCTTGGGTGATGGCCGGCCGGCCGCACGCCAGGTAACACGCCGTCCGATCGCTGAACCAACCGGTGTTCAGGCGCACATACTGGTCCTTGGCGACGGTAAACTCCCCCTTGGAACCCTGCATATACTCGCGGTACTGATGCCAGTGAATAGAAATGGGATTCGGATCGGTAAACTCCCAGCGGTTTGCCTGAAACCGGGACAGCGCGTGCGCATCCGCAATCTCAGTGGCCAGTTCAAAGGCCTCGCCCGAACGGACCGGGGCCTCCACAAATTTCAAAAACTCCAAGGATTTGCTCCAAAGGTAGTTGCTGCCGCGCCAGAGCACGTCCTTGCGCCCGCTGGTGTTCCAATTGGCGACCGACGTGAAGCAGGCCCCCGCGCGGGGCGGGGCGTCGGTCTTCCAAAAGTCGGTGACCACCGGCTGCCGCGTGGCGATCCACTTGACCCCGTGGGTGGGTACCGCGAACTTGTCTGTCCCCACCAACTCGCCGAAAGTGAAGAGCGCGTGGTGCTGCTTGAGATACTCGGGCACCTCCCCCTTAGCGTTGTCGATTTTCATCTGCTCGACCCCGGGGTCGCTCTCGACATAGAGAATGCGATCGCTCCGGAGGAGGTCCTCGTTCATCTCCTGGGCGCCGCACACGTTAAGGATGGCGTCCGCCTCGCGGTAGAGCTCGCGCACCCGCTCAAGCGACAGTCCGGCGCACTCCGGCGTCTTCAGATACCGGGCGCAGTAAGCCCAGCGGTCTTCAAACCCAAATTCGCGGGCCAGCTTCTGGAGAATCTTCGCCGCATACTTGTAACTCTCGTTCACCTCGTAGGCGACCGGGTCGTAGGGCAGCCGCGCGGAATCCTCTATGTAATAGACCTCGTGGCCCAGACGTTGCAGTCCAACAATATAATGAATGTGCTGCCACACGACTCCGGCGATCGGACAGCCGGCCATAAAGCCCATTACAATAATCTTCTTTTTCTGCATAAAAGGGAGCGCTTGGGAAAAGAAATTTTAGAGTGCTCGAGGCCCCGCACAAAAGGGAGCCAGAGTTGAAATAGATGCGGAGGACGGAGAACCGACTCTGAATGTTTTTTACGAACCTGCTTGGCACACCCTTTTACGGCCAGCGGCTCTATCGAGCCGCTAAACCCCGTTTAGGGCAGCTCTTTTACCACCGTAGCCGGGTTTCCGGCCACTATCGTGTTTGCCGGCACGGTGCGTGTCACCACAGCACCCGCCGCCACTACCACATTGTCGCCAATGGTGACTCCCTTGAGAATAACAGCGTTCATCCCAATCCAGACGTTGTCGCCAATCTTGACCGGCGCGGTTTTGATCTTGGGACGTTCCGGCCGGTTGGGCAGGTAGGGGGACAACGCCATCGCATCCTGCCGCCGCTGGGCGGCGTCGATGGGGTGGTAATCGCCGTCGGCGATCGCCACGTTCCAGGAAATCAAGCAGTACGATCCGATCTCGACGGACTCGTCCGCCATGATCAGCGCTCCGTTTAACAAGGAATAGTCGCCAACACGCACCCTCCCGTTTTCCCCCACGGAGAAGGAACAACCACAGTACACCGACACATAATCCCCCAACTCCACTGCGGGATTCTTCTTTCCCTTAAAGTTTTTGAAAACCTGGGTGGATTCCATGTAACAACCCACCCCGAATGTGACGTTTTCGGGAATTGGTTTAGGCCACCAATCGTATTCAACGGTCCTGTCCGCCTTGATGTTGCTCATGAGGTATCTGGGGTTGTTTTTTATTAAACCTCGCACGAAATTCTAAAGACGCGAAGAAAATGCGCCCGGCGCTGC
Organism: Chthoniobacteraceae bacterium; assembly: GCA_947478975.1. GTDB lineage: Bacteria > Verrucomicrobiota > Verrucomicrobiia > Chthoniobacterales > Chthoniobacteraceae > Chth-196. Next base: position 3,205 of record CANJYI010000120.1, on the reverse strand, counting down.
AGAATCCCACTTCGGGCGGGAGAAGCAAGCCATCCGGGCTGCTCCCCTGCCCTTCCCCTCGGGCGTCCACAGCTTAGCTGGTGGCCAGCCCGTGCTCTCCCAAATTGGCCGAATAGTAAAGGCCCGCGTAAAAGCCGCCGCGCTTGACCAACTCCGGCCCCCGGCCCTCCTCGACAACCCCGCCCGGACCCAGCACGACGATCTTGTCGACGTTGTGGATGGTGGCGATCCGGTGGGTAATGATCAGGGTGGTGCGCCCCTCCATGAGCTGCTCGATGGTCTGCATGATGGCCGACTCGGTGGTGGGGTCCAACGCGGAGGTCGGCTCGTCGAGCAGCAGAATGGGCGCGTTTTTGAGAAACGCCCGCGCGATCCCGATACGCTGCCGCTGGCCGACTGACAGGTGGCTGCCCCGCTCCCCCACCTGTGAGCCGTATCCTTCCGGCATCGCCATGATGAAGTCGTGCGCCTGCGCCCGCTTCGCCGCCTCGATGATCTCGGCATCCGTTGCGTCGGACCGGCCGTAGGCGATGTTTTCCCGGACCGTCGTCGAAAAAAGCAGCGTATCCTGCAGCACGATGGAAATCTGCCCCCGCAGCGACTTCTTGGTGATGTCCCGCAGATCAGTTCCATCCAGCAAAATCCGCCCCTCGTCCGGATCGTAAAAACGCGGTACCAGAGAAAGCAGGGTGCTTTTGCCCGCGCCTGTAGCGCCCACAAAGGCGACGGTCTGGCCGGGTTCAATCCGGAGGTTGACGCCTGAGATGATGCGCCGCTCCGGCGTGTAGCCGAAGGCGACGTTTTCACAGACGATCTCGCCCTTGGTGGAAGTGATGCTGGGGGCGCCCGGCTTGTCGGCGACGTCGTCTGCCTGATCAAGCACCTCGAAGCAACGCCGGGCCGCCCCCGCCGCGCGCTCCAGATCCCAACCAACGGAGGTGATCGCGTCGATGGGCTGGTAGAGCGAGTTCATGTACTGGGTGATCGTCATGAGACTCATGATCGAAAGCGTCCCGCCGAGCACGTGGAGTCCGCCCAGCCAACACACCAGCGCCATGCTGCTCATGAGCAGCGTCGCGGTGAGCATCGAGCTGTACATTGCGGTGAACTGCATGCGCACCTTCGCCTCGAGACTCTGGCGGGCGGAACTGGAAAACTGCTGGATTTCGTGCTGCTCGCGGCCGAAGGCCTGCACCATACGCACGGAACTGAGCCCCTCCTGGGCGAGGCTGAGCACGGAGCTTTCCCGCTCCGAAATACGGGTGGCCTGGTCGCGGATGCTCTTGGCAAAAATACGGAAGGTGATCACCATGAAGGGGATGACGGCCATCGCCAACAGGGTCAGCTTCAAATCCAGCGCCCACATCGCCAACACATACCCGGCCAGATCCTTGAAGGACTGAAAAAGGAAGATGAACTTGGAGTAAAAGGCCTCCAGCGACTGGGAATCGTAAGCGACGCGGAAGGTGGAATCGCCGCTCCTGCGCGCATCGTGATACTTCAACGGAAGCGCGTGCAGGTAGCTGTAAAGATCGACTCGCAGCGAGAGAAGGCCCTGGAGCCCCACCCGGTAGTACATCATTTGCGAGACGACGTTGATCCAGGCCGAAAGCAGATGTAGCACCACGATGGAGACGCTGCATCCAACTACGATCTCGGGGAGGCTCCACGGCTTGAGCGAGAACTCAAAGAAATCGCCCAACTTCAGCACCAGCCCGTGTTCCGGCTTGCCCATGGAGGGGAGCACCTCGGCCAGAAGAAAGGCCACGGGGATCGGTTTGAGCAGGCTGAAGGGGGTCTGCAGTACAGTCAGGAGCGTCGCCAGCACGGTGGGGCGCCAGTACCTGAGATAGTAGGTAAAAACTCTGAGATAAATGGCAAACATAGAAAGGGCTGTACGCGGAAGCCCCTAAGGAGAACCCGAAAGCGGTCCAAGTGCAAGCCGCCCACTCAGCCCCACCGCGCAATCAATCCCCTATGGTCCATCATCGCTCCTGAACGGCGCCGCCGGAAGTCCGGAGCCGTTGTAGAGATTGCAACCCGCCGGGTTGTCAGCCCAGGCGTAGCGCACCGCGACCGGCTGCGGCACTTGGGGGCTGCTCACCACGACAACATCCCCTTCCACCTTCGCCTCGGCCCAGACGAACTGCTATCGGCCCCGGCAACTGCGAAGTTTTTGGGAGGCCCGTCTTTGGCGGCGAGTCCCTTCGCATGAGTGAACCGCACCCGGATGGCACTGCCTTCGACCTTCATCGAATCAAACCGCGGACCGCTCGATTCGACGGGCTTTCCGTAGACCTTTTCCAACGCGACAAGGGCGAGGCGCCTGCCGACATCCTGCTTGTTCGGCGGATGAATCGTGAGGGGGTCACCGAGCTCGATGCCGATGGCGATCCCAGCGTTGGGCAACGCTTCGGCAACCTGCATCTGAGCTTCGCGAAGGAAGGCCCAGCCACCTAGCGGATTGGGATCCTTTGCAGGCGCGCCGTTGTTGACGAGCTGCTGGAGAATGAAGGGGAATTCTCCCTGGCCCCACTGCGCGCGCCAGTCGCGGACCATCAGGGAAAGCAACTCGCGGTATTCCTTGTGTCTTGTTGAGTTGCTCTCGCCCTGGTACCAAATTGCACCCCTGATCCCAAAAGGAATCAGTGGAGCGATCGTGCCGTTGTAGAGCGCCGCGGACACGTTGCGAAAAGGGAGGTTGTTCACCTTAGGGCGCGACTGGAGCGCCTCTGCACTCATTGGGGGAAAGGTACTCTCGGTTTTGATCACCCACTGGTCGTCCACAGAACCCCGCACCGCCACTGGCAAGCCCAGCGCGTTGCCCCACTGCCACATGCCCGCGTGCTGCGTGGCGGAGACGATCCGCACGGCAATCACGTTGCGGCCCGCTTTGACCAGTTCGCCCGGGACTTTGTAGCTGCGTTGCACGTTGTAAAAACCCGGCGCCTTGTCGCTGGCCTTGCCTATCTCGACCCCGTTGAAAAACGCCGTGTCGTACTGCTCGCTCACCCAGTTCAGCGCCAACGGGAACGGCTTGCCCGCCGCTCCCTCCGGAAGCGTGACCTCCTTGCGCACCCAGAAAACTCCCCCGGATTTTGCGCCAAACTGCGCCCACCTTCCCGGAAGTGTGACGGTTTTCCAATCGGCGCTGTCGAGCGCTGGATCCGCCCAGCCGCGCGCAGCCTCGGAGACCTGAGGCGGC
>CANJYI010000119.1 GCA_947478975.1 Chthoniobacteraceae bacterium | reverse complement strand
TGGTGAGGGTTCCTGAACCCGTCTGCACGTTCGGTCCGATCCCTCCGTTGCTTCCACCCTGCGCTTCAAACACAAGGCTGCCGATGGTTTCCGCGTACCCGCCAAGATTCCACTGCGCGCCGGCTCGGATCCTGACCGTGGCGGTGTCTGCTACCTGATTAGCCCGCATGTTCAGCACGGTGGCGTTCGCAATCGGCATCGCATCGAGGGCCGTGTTGTTGCCGCCGGAAATCACCAGGTCGCCTGGCACCGCATTCACGGGCGCCCCCAGGTACACCTGCACCGCGTTCACATAGGTGCTTCCCGTGTAGTTGTTGCCGCTCCCGGTCACGAAGGAGAAGCCGGTGCCCGAAATAAGCGCTGCCTGTGAGAGCAGCAGGCTGGTGGCGGACTGGATGCCCGCAATCTTTGCGCCCGCCGGCAGAAAGGGCCCGGAGATGGGCGTGCCGGCAACCAGTCCGGCGGTGGAGGGGACATTCAGCACGAAGGAGCCGGCGGTGAGCGTCGCGCTGGAAAGAAGGAGCCCACCCCCGTTTAAGGCGATCACCCCGGACTGGGCGCCCATGGAATCGAGCACCAGCGAGATGGGGCCGGTGATCTGCGAATTGACCGTAAGCGTGTTGTTCGCGTTGTGCAGAAAGAGCTCACCCGCGCTCGAGGTAAGCCTCCCGGGAACCAGCTGGGTGCCGATTGTTCTGCTGTTGTTGGTATTGCCTCCAAGCACGCCCCCAGTGACGACGGTCAGGGTGTCTGTGGGTGAGGTGAAATTCACCGCGATGTTCGCGGTCCTTGTCAGCGTCAGGGAGTTGATTGTGGCTCCACCAAACGGGACCGTGTCGGAAGCGGCGATTGCTAGATTGCTGCCGCTGGTGGAGGTGGCAAAAGAACTGGTAAGCATGGCGGTCGTCAACATGCGCACGCCCGCGCCAACGTCGTAGGTCGCAAACCCGTAGGCCGGTGTCGTCACCCCGGTGTAACCGTCATAACCCCCGGCCGTTGCCCAGCCGCCCAGAATCCCGCCGGTGAGCGGCGCGGCAGTCAGGGTGAAGAACGGATTGTCTCCGGGGGACCCGGCCGCCGTGTAGAAGTTGAGGGTCGCGCCCGCAGCGCGCGTGATGGCGCCTGCAGCGAGGGTGGCCGAGCCGCTGGTGCCCACGGCGATCCGCAGGACACTCGCCCCCCCGGTAAGACTCAGCGGTCCGATGGAGGCGAGCCCCTCCTGGCCGCTACGCCCTATGTAATAGAACCCGCCGCCGTCGAGCGTGAGGGTGGCGTTCCGGTTGAGCCGCTCCTGCATCGCCTGAAGCCCTGAATCGTCCCAGCGCAGCACCGAGTTGCGCACCGCGATGCCGGAGGTCGCAGAGAGGCGTGCCTGGTCGGTGAGCGCAAGGACGTTCCCCATCACGGTGGTGGTGCCCGTGTAGGAACTTTGGTCGTGCAAGGTGAGCGTAAACTCCCCGGATTTCAGGAAGTTCAGGTTGCCCGTGAGACGCCCGGCGAAGTCCACATTCGCGGTGACAAGGGAGAGCAGCTCGGAGCGCCTCGCGCTCTGGTTGTTTACGGTTCCCCCGCTGCCCGGCAGCGTGGAAGTGGCGCCGATTACATAAAGGTTGCCCGTGGTCAGGCTGGAGCCGTTCAGCTCCAGCGTTGCGCCCGGCGAGATGCTCAAGGCATCCGGGGCAGCCGTGGTCGCCGTGAGGCCAGCCACGGGTGGGATGGCAAACTTGTAGAAGAGCGGGTTGAGCGCCGGCGCGGTGGCACCGAACTGCAGTGTGCCGAGGTTCAGCCGGGTCGCGCCGGTATAGGAGTTGAGGGTGCTGGCCCCAAGCACCAGGGTGCCTTCGCCGCTTTTGGTAAGACCGCCGATGGTCGGCGCCAGGCGGCCCCCGAGAGGCACCGTCACGGACAGCACGGTGCCGGGGCCCGCAGCGTGGAAAATGAACTCGCGCGAGTTGGTCGTGTTGAGGGCGCCCGCGCCAGAGGTGCCCGCTTCAATGCTCGAGGAGAACGTCGCCAACACTCCGCCGCTGTCGAGATTCAGCACCCGGTTTGTGTCGAGGGAGAGGGTTCCACCCGCCGTCTCGAGGCCGCCGCCGAAGGTCAGCGAGTTGACAAGGGTTGCCGCCACGGTTGCCGAGGAGTCGCCCGCACTCATCCAGGCGTCGCCGGAAACCAGGATGTTGTTGTTGGGCACCAGCCCGGCCGACATCTCGGTGAAAGCCAACGGCCGCGCCCCGAGGAACATCGTGTTCTCGGCTACGGCGAAGCTGGTGCCGGAACCGGAGGCGGAGCCATCCACAAGCAACCAGGGCAGGATGGCGCGGTTGCCAAAGTTGTTGACCCCAAACTGGCCGGTCGTGCCGACCGTCGTGTTCAACTTCACCGCAGCGGCGGCTCCGGTGATGTCCACCCCGCGCACAAGTCCGGTGCCGTTGTTGGCCCGGACCAGCGTATTCGCCGTAAGCAGCAGCGAGCCGCCGTTTGCCAACAGGGTCACCAGTCCAAAGCCGCTGTTAAAGCCGAGATTCGCCAGGCCGAGACTCTCCGCCGCCCCGGACGGATTACCCACCAACTCGAAGGCTGCGGAGTTGAGTGTGATGGAGTGGCCGCCCACGCCGGACCTGGAGCTGAAGGGCGTCCCGGAATTGTCAAAGCGCAGCACGTTTCCAAAGCTCAGGCCGGATACGGTTCCGGCGTTGAGGACATTGCCACCGGGGCCCTGAGTCGAGCCCGACCCCGTAACTACCACCAGCCCCTGGTTGATTGTCAGGCCGTTCTGGTTGTTCAAGCCGGCGAGCACCAGCGTATTGGAGCCCACCTTGCTGAGGGCGGTTGTGCCCGCGAACGAGCCGGTCACCACGAGGCTGCCTCCAGCCGTGACGCCACTGACGCTGTTGAGGTGATTGCTGCCCACGCTCGTGGCGGCGGCCAGCGTGATGCTTCCACCAAGGGTTGCCGCTGCGGGCGACGTGTTGATCAACGCCCCGAGCGAGCTGGTATTTCCCAGGCCGGTCACGGTGCCGCTGCCGCCAAATCCGGCGCCGCTGATGGTGAGGTTTTCCGCCGTATCAAACCCGGCGAGGTCCAGCACGGCACCACTCCCGATGGTGGTGGTGCCAAGAGTACTCCCCAGGGCGCCCACCCCGCCCAACTGCAGAACACCGGCGTTGATCTGGAGGTTGCCGGTCAGTCCAGCGGAGTTGTCGGCTGCGAGGGTTAGTCGGTTGGTGGTGATTTTAGTCAGCAGCGTGCCGGCAAAGACCGGCCCGGAGAGGGTGATGTCTCCGAGGCCGCCCACGTTTGACGCCGTATCTAGGGTGAGCGAGCCCGCAAAGGCCGCGGGGCTTTCGCTGCTGTTCCAGAGCGCTGCGATACTGTTGGCGACGAGCGCCGAAACACCATTGCCGCTGAGCCTAACGTTTCCACCCAGGACGTCCTGTCCGTTCAGATCGAGGGTGGCCGCCGCCGCGCCCGCCGTGAGATTCCCCGTGGTGGCGCTTACCACAACCGCTGAAAGGGTATAACTGGTCGCCGAGTTGATCAGCGCAATCCTCGCGCCCGCGGGGACATTGGTTCCGGTGACGGGCATGCCCACCATCAAATTTGCGGTGGTGTCGCCTCCAGCCAGCGTCACCAAGGCAGAGCCGGGGGTGGTCGCCGGAGCGGTCGTGGTGGTTATGGCAGCCTTGCCAATCGTGGTGATCCCGGAAGGCAGCGCCCGCCCGCCTTGGAGCAACAGGACGCCCCCGGAGACATCCAAGTCGCCCGTGAAGGTGGCCGTGTTGTTGCCGCCCAGTGTCAGCATCCCGTTGCCGGTCTTGGCCAGCGCGTTCACCGGGCCGGCGCCACTTTGGGTGATGTCCCCAAGGAGACGCAAGGTGCTGCCCGACTGCGTGGGCGAAAGCGAGCCGGTGTTGAGAACCACACCATTGGCAAGGTTCGTGGGACCGGCAAAGCCAAACCAGCCGCCGGCGAGCGAGCCCCACAGTCCGTTGGCGGTGTTCAACACCGCATTGGCGCCAATGCTCAAGGAACCCGTCACCACCGCGCCGTAAAGGCTCCCCATCATGTCGATGGTGTCCGTCACTCCGGCGGGAAGCACGTAGTTGGTCGAGATCCGGGCCGCGAGCTGGTAGTTGTTCGCAGCCGAAGGCGCGCCCGTTGCGTAATACAGGCTGGAGGGCAGGAGAGCCTGATACCCAAACGGCACGCCGCTCACCAAGGTGTCCGGACCGGAGTAGAGCAGATGCTGTCCGCCGCTGCCGCCCGTATTGGTTGCCTTGTAGGCGATGGTGTGCAGGCCGGCGCTCAGCGGCACGCTACTACCCGCACTATCGATGTAGGCGATCCCACCCCCGCCGGCGTTAATTTGACTGACCGCGTTGCCGTCGATGTACACGATGTATTGATCGTCCACCGCCGCCACGAAGGTGTAGGCGCCCGCCGTGGTGATGTTCAGCAACCCAGTGAACGCTTCGACCGAATTGGTAAACAATGCGGCTGTGGTCGTCGGACGGTTCTGAAAACCGGCGTCGTTTAGCAGACTTACCTTCTGGCGCTGTCCCGAGAAGCCTAGTCCGGAAGCCGCCTGTGAAACGGTCGCGATCCCTCCGGTGCTCGCATAAAAGGCATTCAGCCCCCCGGACTGAAACCCGGAACTGGTGCCCACCGCGACTGGCACGGTGTTCGGCTTTACCACAAGAGGAGAGTTGGCACCGTTCATCGTCAGCGTGCCGTTGGAAACAAGGGGACCCTTTAGCGCGGTGACGGTGCCCGCCGTGACCGAGTCCGGGAGGATCAGCAGCCCCTGGCCGATGTTCACCGGCCGCGGTCCGGTGCCGTAGTCGTAAATCACCACGGAGGTCGCCGCCGCGGGATTGATCCGCACCGGCGTGGAACCCGTGGTCGAGAGGTTGAGGATGCGCAGGAAATAACCGTTGGCCGCCGCGACGTTGAGCACCTGTCCTGAGGCCATGGAAAGCGTCGGCACTTCAATGGTGTTGCTGGCGTTGGTCCCGCCGTTGTTGCCGACCTGCAGGCCTGCGGCTGCAAGACTGCCCGAGACAGCGATGCCGGCGTTGTAGGAAATCACGCCGTAACTGGTCACCCCGCTGTTGAGCAGTTGGAGCAGCCCGCCGTTGCGGATGGTGACTGAGCCGCCGCCGATCGCAGCGCCGACGGTGGAGCTCTGGCCGCCCAGAAGAAGGACGCCGGCGTCGAGCGTGATGCCACCCTTGAAGCCGCTGTTGTTGAGCAGCGAGAGGGTGCCCAAGCCGGTCTTTACGAGGCTGGAGGTGTCATCCGAGCCGCTCAAAATCCCGCCCAGCGCCAGGGTGGCAAGGGGGGTCTCGACCTGGAGGGTGGTGGCGCCCGGTCCAAGCGTGGAGTTGCCGTTAAGCGTCAGGTTTGCGATACCCCGAAAAGACAACGCGGAGCCTAGCGTGAAATCGTTTGCGAGGGTGCGTGCGACGCCGTCGGTGGTGAGACTCGTGTTCGCAGCGAAGCTCACCGGACCGGTTCCCAGGGGGCCGGCGGTCACCGGGCCGTTAGCGGACGGCGTGCTGCTTCCGCCGACGACGAGCCCGCCGTTTTGCACCAGGACGCCGCCGGAGAAAGTGCTGCTTGCGCTGCTCAGTTGCAGCAACCCGTTCCCCGTCTTCACCAGGGCAACGGGGCCGCTGTTGTAAAGCAGGGTGCGCAGATCCAGGGTGGGCGTGACGTTTGCAATGGCAGTGTTCCCGTCGATGGTGACCGCGGAGGCATTCACCAAAAGACTGCCCCCGTTGAGATCCAACACACCGCCGCCCACGGAATCTATTTTTGCGACGGCCCCGGTATTGGAGGACGTCGCCACAATGCTCCCGCTGGTGAGGCGCAACGCACTGCCAATGGTGAAGGTCAGCCCGCTGCCGGTCGCAGTCGCGGCATTGGTGAGCAGGGCGGAGGTCCCCCCGAGCACCGCCTGCACAAAGGTGGCCGGGGGAATGCCGGTCCCGGAGATCGGCTGGCCGATGGCAAGCCCTGTGGTGTCAGCCAGTTGGACGGTTTGGGAGCCGACCGTGGTGGCGCCGCCCGTTGGGGAGAGCACGGTGCCCAACATGAGGCTCGGGCCCGTGCCGCCGTCATTATTGAAGCGCAGGGCGGCGAGGGTGTTTTGTCCCAGAAGGTTCACGGTGGCACCGCCGTTGAGGACGACGCTGTTGGAGCTGTGAATGGTTCCGCCCAAGGACTGGTTGAATATGGAGTTGCTCACCGTCAGCCCGCCCGCAGGGAGTTGGACGCCCGCGCCAAGGGTCAGCACGGCGGAATAGGGAACCCCTCCGTTGACCACCGTGCCGCCGGTGTAGGAGAGCGTTCCGGCGAGGGTCAGGATCCCGCCGTTTGCGCCGCTATAGACAAAACGGGTAGCCGCGTTGAACCCGTTGTCTGCGAGCGTTGCATTCAAGGTCGCACTTCCCTGGTTGAGATACAGGTACAGCCTGGAAATTCCGGAGGACGCGGTCCCGCCGGCCGTCAGGACTCCGTTGCCCGGAGCGGAACCCAGGAGCGAGCCGGTGTAGTTTCCGGTGATGAGCAGCCCGCCCGAGGTCAGGTTCAAAACGTCCGCCGAGTCGGTGAATGTCAGGTTCTGATTGTTTGCGCCCCTATTGAATACAAGCGAATTGAGCGCGTACGTTCCGGCTCCCGGCCCGAGATCCGGAACTGCAAACGAGGCATTGCTGAGCTTGATGTTGTAAAGGGGGTTGGACGCCAGAAACGTGGTGCCCGCATAGCCGGCGTAGCCCGGTTGGTTGACCGCGGCCACTCCGCCGGAGGAGGCAAGGCTGCCCGGTGCGACATAACTGATAAAGTCAGCGGCATTGACGGCCCAGGGCATGATTCCGTTCTGGAGCAGGCTGAGGCCGTTGCCGACAAACATGCGCGGCCCGCTCCCCATCTGGCCGGTAGGCGAGTTGTTGATGACAAGCGTGGCGTCTGGATCCACGAGAAGAGTCCCCACCGAGAGCACGGTGGCGTTGACCGCTCCAAGGCCGTTCAAAAGCCGGATCGTGCTCTGTCCCTCGGCCAGCGCCAAGGTGCCCAAGGTCTCAGTCGAGAGCATGTTGTCTCTGCCCTGCTGGATGAGGTAGCCACCGCGCATCGTAAACAACGCCGCGTCGTTCACGCGGTTGGAAAGGCCGGCCAAGCCCGTGCTGTTATCCAAAAGCAGCTGACCGTAGTTCAGGTCGATCGCGCTGGTGGCGCTCAACGCGCCGGAATCTCTCAAGGTCACATTTCCACCGGTGATCAGCGTCACGCCCCTGTAATCATTGTCGGAACTCAGAATGAAGGTGCCGGCTCCCGCCTTGCTGAAACTCACATTGTCCCGGATCCTGCCGCCAAACCCGGCTCCCGAAAGGTTACCCATCGCAAAAACCGCCGGCGCGGAGGAGGTGATGATTCCGCCCAAGCCCGGCCTCTGGGCCGCGGCTCCCGCGGAAAAGCCCGACATGAGAGCGCCGACCAGCTGCGCGTTCCCGTTCAGATTAAGCGTCGCCGAGTCGCCCACCATCAGGTTCTGTCCGGTGGATGCACCCTGGATTCCCTGCCACAAGGTGTTGTCCCCGCCGTTGAGCGTGACCGTCCCGCCGTGGATGAAAAACCAGTTGGCACCGGTGTTGAAATACTGTTTGGCATTGAAGCTCAAATCTCCGGCCAGCGCCTTGTACTGGTTGCCGGCCGGCGCCGTCAGCGAGGCGTTGAACGCCAGGCTCGCCCCGGCGTCCACATAGATGCCGCCGTCTGCGGCTGCAAACGCGACAACCGGGGCGGCACCAGACAGGGCGAGGCTTGCGCTGCCAAAGCTCGCCGCGCCACCAGCAGCCAAAAGGGAGGAAGCCCCGAAGGTCAACTGCACCCCGCCGGAGGTCGGCAGCTCAAAGGCCGCGCTGCCGCTCAACAGAAGGGAGTTC
>CANJYI010000118.1 GCA_947478975.1 Chthoniobacteraceae bacterium | reverse complement strand
CATCCTTAATCAGGCCGACGTGCGCAGGCTTGACGGTGGTACGGTTGCCAATGCAGTCCGCTTGAATGTGGCCGGCGGGTTGTTCACCGGTTCCCTAACCGGCTCGGGCGTGGTCAACACTACTGGGGCGTTCAGCATCGCTCCCGGAGCAGCTCTTGGTGGCTTGCTGAGTTACGCAGTTTCTGGGACTGGAGCCCTCACGTTTGAGAGCGGCCGCAACATTGGCGCGCTCAACAACAGCGGAAACGTCACATTCGCTAACGGCGGGAGCTGGGCCAGCCAGATTGGTGCCGGAACGGTGACAGTCGCAGGCGGAACGCTGAGTGTGTCCAGGGGGACTGGTTCGCTGGTCGTTCTGGGCGGTGCAAAGGCGGCCTACTCTGCTGGGGTGACCCTCGAGAGCGTGAGGAACGACGGAACGCTTTCCCTCGCTACCGGAAGCGTTGTCAATAACCTCACAAGCACCGGTACTCTGACAAGCGCCGGCAACCTGACTGTTTCGAGTGGATCCATCGCAGCGCTTGGCGGATCCGCCAGCCTCACGAAGGTGGGGGCCGGGACGTTGTTCCTGTCTGGTGATAGCAAGTTCACCGGTGTGACTACCATCTCCGGCGGAACGCTTTCGCTGAGCACGGGCGCCACGCTCCCAAAGGGGAATGCGCTGGTCATCGGAGCAGGGGCGGCACTCAGTTTGAGTGGGAATAGTCTATCTTTGGGCAGCCTCAGCCTGACTTCAGGGTCCATCCTGGGAAGTGGAACTCTGATGTTGAAGGCAGCGAACTACCACCCGGCAGGCGTCTCGACGATTGCTCCCGGGATTTTGTTGAATTTGGACTATGCCGGCACAACGCCCACGGGGAGCTTTGAGATCACACAGAACACAACTCTCTCGACCGTGCATTCAGGCACTTCCACGGTAGTGGCTCCGGGGGTAACGCTCACAGTCACAAAACCGGAGGCTACGACACAGACGGTCTTTCTCAATCAGGGCACTGTCGCTCTCACAGGTGGCACATTCAATGTGGGCACGCTCCAGTTTGGCAGCGCTTTGGCGCCTGGGGGGACTGTGGTGGTTGTGGCTCCAACGACCTTCACCGGCGTAATCAAGGGGAGTGGGACGATCCGCGGGAACTCCCTGATCTCGTTCGGTCCGGGCACGCGATTCGACATCGGGTATTCTCCAAAGGACCTCAACGTGGACGCCCCTGCTGAGTTGCAAACCGCTGGCGCTACGACCCTTAACGCAGAGGCTGTCAAATTTGAATACAATCTGGACAGCATCGGGACAGCGGCGTTGAATTCGGATCGCATTGTGATCGGCACAGGCGGCTCTCTGTCGTTCGGGACGGGTACGTCCTTTGATATGAGCGTCACGAAGTACTCGGCATCTGGCAAACTGAGGATCACTGACAATCAAGCCCATCCGTTCGAGTTCGTCACACTGGTGGGGACCGGTACAATTAACCTGACGGCGGATTTAAAAACACTCTTCGCCTCAAACAGTGCAAACTCTGCGGTGGTGGTGGCGACCCCAACACTTAGCGCAAGTGGGGGTGTCAACATGGTGGTGCAGCGAAAGACGTTCGCCTCCTTCGGCTCTGGCAACGTTGCGGCCGCGGGTTCCTTGGTGGACAGGGGGCTCGCCCTCACCTCCGGCGGAGTCTCGGACCTGATCGATCTCTTGGATGCCAAGAGTGTCGCTGCCGACGTGACTGCCACCCTCGCCGCACTCGATCCTGGTGTGTACGCGGACCTTGGCAACATCGGGCTCGACCGTCTGCGTGATGTGCAGGCTGGCCTGAGCAACCACCTCGACATGCTCGCGCTGGATGCCGTGGGCGACTCTTCGCTATCCCTCGCTGTCAAGCCCGGCCAGTCCGCGGCGGCCGCAGCCGTCGAACAGTCCCGCGCCTGGACCACCGCATACGGCGGCTGGGGCAAGCGCAGTTCTGACTCCGCCGTTGGCGCAGCCGGTTACTCCTCTAACAACTACGGGGACATCTCCGGAGTGGAAACCAAGGTCGGTGCGCTCACCATCGGGCTCACCGGGGCTGTCGGCAAGTCCACCGCCAACTTTGAGAACGGCAAGGGCAAGGTGACCTCTGACAGCTGGCACACCGGCCTCTACGGGAGCCTGCCGGCGGGAGCGTTCGTTCTGGATGCGTCGTTCGCCTATGGCCAGTCCGACAGCACCCTGAAGCGCAGTGTCAACGTTGTAGGCGGCGGCGCCACCTCCGGCAAGTCGCAGGGCACGGAGTGGACCGGTCAGGTAGGGGTCGCGGTGCCCTTCCGGGCTGACGATGGTTCGTTGGTGATCACTCCCTCGGTCCACCTGCTGCATTCCAGCGTCAAGCAGGACGATCTGAACGAGTCTTCCCTCAACGGGCTCCAGGCCAACGTCAAGGGAAGCACCACGCAGTCCACAGCGGTCCGCACGGGCGTCCAGGCTGCGAAGCTCATTAAGCTCGCAGGCAAGGCGACCCGCCTGACCGCCTCGCTCGACTGGGTGCACAGCTTCGAGTCCGATCGCAACGACGTGGAAATCGCGCTGGCGGGTGCAGGCACTGCCACCTCACGCTTCCAAGGTTCCAAGTCCGGTCAGGATGCGATCCGCATCGGCCTGGGTGCTGAGTTCACGCTGACCGAGCGTACGCGCCTGCGCTTCAACGCAGACCAGCAGATGCGGAATGGCGTGAATTCCACCTACGGAAGCGCCTCCTTCGGATTGCAGTTCTAGCCTGTCAGCCGACGGGCCACCTGAAAAAGTCCCCGCTGGGAAACCGGCGGGGATTTTTCATTTTGCAAGGCGAGCCACGCAGTATTGGCACCATCTCTTGTGCCTCACGGGCCCCTCAAGAAGGGCTAATCCGAGTTCCGCAGGCGGTAGCAAAACCGGATGAAGACGTGGCTGTGTTGCTGTCGCACTTGGGACTTCCCCTGCCAAGCCGGTCCAAAACGGTGCAGAATGTAGTGGAGAAAAACAGCTGATTTGTTGCGCAAAGCATTCCAAATCAGCAAAACGCTCTGTCCAACTGCGGAACTTCTGCGTAAGCCAGCCACAGTTCATCTGATGGCTTATGTCTCTTTGCTTCTCCGAAACATCTGCGGCCTCTGCGTAAATCTGCAGATAGAACCCTGAACCAACCGTCTCTCGGAGAGCCCGGGGGCCGGCCTGAGCGCGGCTTCGGGGGCGGGACGGAGGCCGCCTGCATGGATTCCTCCCATGGCGCGTCGGCTTGCCCCGGGCGAGGCTTCGGTCGTATGAAAACTCGCACTTTTGGCATTTCAAACGGCACTTCTTCTTTGGACGGCGGTCTCCCCCTCGGCGGCGGGAGTTGCGTGGGTAGCGTGGGTAGCGGGGGTAGCGGGGGGGTGGTGCGGCTGCGGCGGCTGCGGCTGCGGCGCGGCGGACTCCTAGGGCTGGCGGCCTCCGCCCTCCTGTTTGGGCAGTCCTTGGCGGCTGCCTCCGAAACGGATGAAAACCTGGAGGCCTCGGCGCGGGGCGCCTATGTCTTCCGGACGCTTCTTTCCGAGGAGGGAATCTCTATGGAAGTCAGCAACGGCATGGTCACGCTGAGGGGCAGCGTGGGGATTGGGCTGCAGCGGGAGCTTGCGGAGGAGGCTGTGGCGGCGCTTCCCGGGGTCAAGAGCATCGACAATCAGATCGTGGTGAAGCCGTCGCCGCCGGAGGCGGTAGACGAGCTGCTCGCCCTCAGGGTCAGGACCATCCTCGGGCTGCACCGCAGCGGGCGCCACCACGCCGGACGGCTTGAGGTGAAGGGCGGAGTGGTCACCCTCAAGGGCGAGGCGGAGAACGAGGCTATGCGGACGCTGGCGGCGGAGTACGCAGCCGATGTGGAAGGGGTCACGGGCGTAAAGAACGAGCTGACGCTTGCCTCGCCGAAGGCTACGGAGGCTGCGGCCAAGGTGGGCAACGGACACACGGCAGGGGCTCCCGGGGTGGCGGAACCGGCTGCGGAGGTGGACGACCCCTCTATCGCGGCGCAGGTGCGCATGGCCTTGCGCGCGCACCGCACGACGCGGGCGCTCAAGCCCGGGGTGGAGGCGAAGGAGGGCGTGGTGACGCTTACCGGCTACGCGGCCACGGCCGAGGAGAGGGAACTGGTGGGCAGGCTTTGCGGCGACATCCTCGGGGTGCGCAAGGTCGTAAACAAGATGACGCCGGAGCCCGAGTCCACCGAGAACCAGTAGGTCGAAGCTGCGGGCGGGTGCTGCGCTCCTGGCGGGGCGCACCCCTCCACCCCTCCACCCCTCCACCCCGAAACCATTCGGCCGTGTCCACCGTCAATGAAACCCAGTTCCGGGGCGGAACAACCCGCCGACCCTCTAACTCGAAACCCATAAGCCCAAGGTTCAGAGATATACATGCATGGCAAGGATGGCTGTACAGATGCGGCCTATGCTTTCTTCTTATCTGTGAAATCTGCGCAATCTGCGGATCCCTCCCCGCTCCCTGAGGAGTCAGCGAAAAGCATCTCCTGGTGAACATTCCCTCGTTAGACCGCGGGTAGGTTCTATTCCTTCCGGGTGCGGGTCGGCAGGGTGCTGCCTCCTTCCTCGAAGTCGCCCGGATTGACCCACCCCGGCTTGAGCTTGCCCGCCTTGGACTTCTCGTAAAAGCCGCGCCACCGTTCCTCCGAATACGGCTGGGCCTCGTATTCCGCGCCGCGCCCGAGCACCCGCAAATCGCCTTCCGCCAGCAGATCCTTCCCCATTCGCTCGGCAAGCGCTGTCTTGACGGCCTGTCGGTCGGCGGCGGCCGCTAGGTTGTGGACACAGTCCGGGTCCGCGGCCAGATCGTACAATTCCTCGGCGCCGCGTTTTCCAAAGGCGAACGCCCAGTGGGGATCCCCCGGGTTGCGGCGATGGTTTTCCAGCAGCCAAGTCTTGGTGGGGCTTCCGTCCGTGTCCAGGTAACCGGTCTCTGGGTTGCAGGCGGGCCAGCGATCGGGCTCAAAATTTACGGAGAAGAGCAGGCCGTCCTTTACGATAGACCGGATTGGATAGCCCGTGTCCCCCGGACGGCCCACGTCGTTGCGCTCCCTCCCTAGCAAAACGCGGTCCCTGCCCGGCTCGATCCGCCCGCCTTTTTCAGACTGGAACAGACCCACCAGGCTGCGGCCCGTGGTGGGCGCCATGCCTGCTTTTTCAGCGGAAAGCTCCGCCACGGCCAGGAGCGACGGCGCCAGATCGATCAGGCTGACGTAGTCCTCGATCACCCGCCCCGGCGCCTTGATGCCGGCGGGCCAGCGCACCGCCAGCGGCAGATGGTTGGAGATGTCGTACTCCTGCCCCTTGCCGCGGGGAAAGGGCATCCCGTTGTCCGCCGTGACGATTATGAGGGTGTTTTCCAACTGGCCTGCGGCCTCCAGTGCTTCGAGCATGCGTCCCAAGTGGCGGTCGAAATGCTCCACCTCCATCGCGTAATCCAGCATGTCGTTGCGGATGATTTCGTTGTCGGGCCAGTACGCGGGCACGCGGTCGATGTCCTCGAGCCGCTTGCCCCCCTTGGAGATTCCGGAGCCGTACTCGTATTCGCGGTGCGGCTCGGTGGAGCCGTACCAAAAACACCACGGCTCGCCCGCAGGCCGCGCTGCCAGAAAGTCGGAGAAGTTGGCGGCATAGTCGTTTTTGCTGATGCCGCTGGTGGGTGTGGGAGCGGTGCGCTTGTTGAAGGGCGTGCCCACCATCTGGCGGGGCTTGCCGGAGGCGTCCTTGGCATCGCCCGGGCCCCAGCCCTTGGCGGTGAGTCCGACGAAGTAACCGTTTCTGGAAAGCGCCTCCGGATAGGTCCCGAACTCGGCGGGGAAGACGGGCGAGTGGTTGACCGCGGCCCCGAGCTGCCAGGGGTTGCGGCCCGTGAGGATTGCTGAGCGGGAAGGGGCGCATTTTGCCGAAGGGGTGTAGGCCCTGGTGAACAGCAGACCCTCCCTGGCGACGCGGTCAAAGTGCGGGGTTTTCACCCATTTGCAGCCGTAGGCGCCGGCGTGGCCGAAGGACCAGTCGTCGGCGACGGCAACCAGAATATTGGGACGCGGTGCGGGGGCGGCGTGTGCGGGGACTGCGCACAGAAGGAGGCCGCAAAGGAGGGGAAAACGCATATCCATTTCAAGCTGCCCGCCCCGAGCCGAGTCAAGTCCGGCCGCTGCCAGAGGGGAGTCCGCACATCAGGCTGTGCAAACAGGGCCGCATCCCCTTAGATCAGACCCCCTTTTATATGGCACGCAAGACCACCCCAACCCCAGCCTCCGTCCGCTTGAACGAACCGGCCCGGCCCTTGAAACTGCTCGTTGCCAACCGTTCCGAAATTGCGATCCGCATCATGCGGGCAGCGACGGAACTCGGCCTCCGGACCGTCGCGATCTACGCGCAGGAAGACCGCTTTTCAATGCACCGCTTCAAGGCGGACGAGGCCTACGTCGTGGGCGAGGGCAAGGGACCCGTCGGCGCCTACCTCGACATCGAGGGCATCGTGGCGCTGGCCAAGGAAAAGGGCGTGGACTTGATCCATCCGGGGTACGGATTCCTGTCGGAGAACGCCCATTTTGCAAGGGCCTGCGCCGAGGCCGGGATCGCCTTTGTGGGGCCGCGGCCGGACCTGCTGGAGCTCATGGGCGACAAGGTTGCCGCACGGGCGCTCACCCAAAAGCTCAAGGTGCCCACGCTTCCGGGAACCGAGGATCCGGTGACCGACCGCCAGGTGGCTATGAAGGTCGCGAAAGAGATCGGTTTTCCGCTCATCATCAAGGCGGCGTTTGGGGGCGGCGGCCGCGGGATGCGCGTGGTTCGGCGGCCGGAGGATCTGGCGTCGCTTTTGGACGAGGCCCAGGGCGAGGCGGAGCGCGCGTTCGGAAACGCCGCGGTCTTTCTGGAGAAGTACATTCCGCGCGCTAAACACATCGAGGTGCAGGTGCTTGGCGACAAGCACGGAAACGTCCTTCACCTCCACGAGCGCGACTGTTCGGTGCAGCGGCGCCACCAGAAGGTGGTGGAGATCGCCCCGTCGGTTTGTCTCGATCCAAAGGTGCGCGAAGAGCTGTGCGACGCCTCGGTCCGGATCGCCCGGGAGATCGGCTACGACAACGCCGGCACGGTCGAATACCTTTACGATCTGGACACCAAGGAATGGTTCTTCATCGAGATGAACCCCCGGATTCAGGTGGAGCATACCGTCACCGAGCAGATTACCGGGATCGACCTGGTCCGTTCCCAGATCTTGATCGCCCGGGGGGCGGCTCTGGACGGCCCGGAACTGCTGCTGCCTTCGCAGGCGGAAATCCCGCGCAACGGGTATGCGGTCCAGTGCCGCGTGACGACCGAGGATCCGGAGAACAAGTTTACGCCCAACTACGGCAAGATCATCACCTACCGGAGCGCCGGCGGGTTTGGGGTGCGGCTGGACGCTGGTATGGGTGACACGGGCGCCGTGATTACGCCGTTTTACGATTCGCTGCTGGTCAAGATCACCGCCTCCGGGGCGAGCTTCCCGATGGCGCTCGAACGGATGGACCGATCCCTCCGCGAGATGCGCATCCGCGGGGTGAAGACGAACATTCCGTTCCTGGAAAATGTCATCCATTCCAAACAGTTCCGCGACGGGGATGCGACGACCACGATGATCGACACCTCCCCGGACCTGTTCGCCTTCAAACCGCGCCGGGACCGGGCCACCAAGTTGCTGGCCTTTCTGGGGAACATCATCATCAACGGGAATCCCCACGCCAAGGGGCACCGTCCCGCCGTTTCCTACGCACCGGCGCCCGCGCCGAAGTACGACCACCTGCAGGCCCCGGCACCCGGCACCCGCCAGGTGTTGCTCAAACTCGGGGCCAAGGGGTTCGCGGATTGGACGCGCAAGCAGAAGCGTCTGCTCGTGACCGACACGACCTTCCGCGATGCGCACCAGTCGCTCATGGCGACGCGGGTGCGGACGTACGACATGGCGGCCGCCGCGGCGTCCGTGGCCCGGCGCGCCTCGACGCTCTTCTCCCT
>CANJYI010000117.1 GCA_947478975.1 Chthoniobacteraceae bacterium | reverse complement strand
GAAAGTTTGCCATGGCGGTTAGGTGCCGCTCATTGAGGAAACGGCAGCCGGTCTCTTGTCTGTGTGTGGTGAGCGTCGGTGCTGTTGGGAAGGGGAGAACTTAGGGAAAGACGGATCGCTAACAAAAGCACCCCTCCAAAGGCGTCGCAATAGGCAATTGCCGCAGCAGAGAGGAACGCCAGAGGCGCCTGCCTTTTTGGGTGCCCGTGAGCGGTGGTCGCTGAAAGAATCGCGTAAACCTTTAATTCAGAAATGTATCCGCAGATTTCGCAGATGAGAAGAAGCCATCGGTGGTAGCCGGAGGCACGTTTTTCATCTGTGCACATCTTTTTCATCTGCGGATCACTGCCTGTTCCATGCGGGCCCAGTAGGAAGCGTGACGCCGTGATTGGCTTTTCTCGGAGAGGGCCTCGGATTGGAAGCGCCTGAAGGAGGGCGAGGAATGACGAGGAATGACGTGGAATGGCGGAAGGGGCGGGATTCGAACCCGCGGTCAGATTTCTCCAACGTTCGATTTCGAGTCGAGTGCTTTAAACCGGACTCAGCCACCCTTCCATTTGAAGTCGAGAAAAAGATAGGCGGGATCCGGTTTTGTTCAAACTCTAAATCATTCGGGATCCTTCGCTGGAGGGAAAAGGGCAAAAAGGGGGAGTTGAGTTTTGGCGGAGATGGCCGAGAATGAGGTTTCACGACTATGAATCAACGAACCCTGTGGGCGCTGGCTGGTGCTCTTTCGCTTGCTCAAGCCCCCGTCGCTTCACTGAAGGCGGCCCCCGCGGCCCAGCCGGCAAAGACCATTGCCGTAAATCAATTTCCAAAGGAGGCAAAGCTTGTCGACCAAGTGGTGGTACCCGTCCCGAGTGAAGTGTTTGCCGTCCTCGACAAGCTGGGCAAGCCCAGTTGGCCCGAGGTGCTGCGCCCGCAGAAGACGATGGCCGCTCCCGCCGGTGGCAAGGAGCAGGTTTCTCTCATGCTCGGCGTGGTGATTGCGGAGGGTTTTATCGCGGTGGAGGCCGAGAATTCCGAGGAGGTCAAAAACATCGGCAACAGCGTGCGCTCTCTGGCCAAGGCCATTGGCGTGGAGCGGGCGGTGCGGAGCCGGGCCAATTCGATTGTGGAGTTTGCGGACAAACGCAAGTGGATGGATGTGCGCAAGGAGTTGGATCTGGCTCTTGCGGATGTGCGGCAGGCGATGATCGAGCTCAACAGCGAGTCGCTGGCGCAGTTGGTGAGCCTAGGCGGCTGGTTGCGGGGCACCGAAGCCCTCGCGACGGTGGTGGGCAAGAGCTATTCCAAGGACGGGGCCGAACTGCTGCACCAGCCGGTGCTCATCGACCATTTCAATGTGCGGCTCAAGGCGCTGCCCAGTGATGTCCAGAAGGGCGAGCTGATTTCCAAGATTCTGGCCGGCTTGAAAACCATCCAGCCGCTCATGGGGGTTTCCAACGGTGACAATATCAGTGAAAAGGACGTCAAGGACATCGGGCAGCGGTGCGGAGAACTCGTGGCGGCGGTGCAGGCCAAGGGCAAATAAGGAACCGGAGAATTTTTTGTGAAAAGGATCATACTGGCAACGTTCGGTTTGCTGACCGTTTTAAGCGGTCCGATGACGGCGCGCGGAACAATCAACGACGCGCTTTCCTTCGCACTGGAGGCGGCGATTCCCGCGGTCAAGGAGGGGTTCACCGTGCGCGTGGAGCATTGGGGAGGCGACATGCCCTCCGGCCAGCCCAAGCCGATTCCGCATCAGCTCTTCAAGGGAAACGAGTACTGGTTCTGGATGGGTACTGACTGCAAGGGGGCCAAGATCTCGGTGCACGTGTATGACAGCCAAGGGAAGCTTGCCGAGGAGGAGTTCCGGCAGAAGGGGCAGACGGCGGCGGCCCGGATCAGACCCAAGCGCACGGGGACGTACTATATTTTGGTCGAGGTGGAGAAGTCTACAGAGGAGCGGACGGTTTGGTCTTTGGCTTATGGGTTCCGGTAAAGCACCGGCGACCCGCTGCTATGAGTGAAGTTGAAACGCTGCAGTTTGAAAGTGGGCGTGTTTTACAGGCGCTCTACGCGAACGATTTGAACCTGCTCAAGGGGCTTGAGCAGGAATTTGGGGTGCATCTGACCTCCCGGGAGGGATGGCTGCGTGTCGAGGGCGAGGGGGAACAGGTGGCCAAGGTGCGCTCGCTTTTCCAGCAACTGGAGCGGGCCCGCCAAAAGGGGGTGAGCATCCGGCGGCAGGAGTTCCAGTATGCGGTGCGCGCGCTCAACGAGCCCGGCATCCCCGGCCTGGACCAGTTGAGCGAGACGCGTCTGACGGTGGGCGCGCGCCGGGCGGCGGTCATGCCCAAGACGGAAAACCAGCGCGCCTACGTGGAGGCGATTCACGCGAACGACATTGTTTTCGGGGTCGGCCCCGCCGGCACGGGCAAGACCTATCTGGCGATGGCCATGGCGGTGGCGGCGCTTAAAAAGGACATGGTCTCGCGCATCATTTTGACGCGGCCGGCCGTGGAGGCCGGGGAGGCGCTGGGCTTTTTGCCAGGGGACTTGAAGGAAAAGATCATGCCCTACTTGCGCCCGCTTTACGACGCGCTCCAGGACATGCTCGAACCCGACGAACTGGCGCGCTGCATGGAGCGGAACATCATCGAGATTGCCCCGCTTGCCTACATGCGGGGGCGCACGCTTGCCCGTTCCTTCATCGTGCTCGACGAGGCGCAGAACACCACCACCGAGCAGATGTTCATGTTTCTGACGCGCCTTGGGTTGGATTCCAAGTGCGTCATCACGGGGGACCAGACCCAGATCGACCTGCCCCGCAACCGCCGCTCCGGCCTGGTGGAAGCCATCCAGGCGCTCCGGGGGGTCGAGGGGATTGGCTTCTGTCATTTCAGTGAAACCGACGTCGTGCGCCACGGTCTGGTGGCGACCATTATTCGCGCGTACCGGCGCCACCGCGGGACGGAGGAGCCGCCGAGGGCCTGTTAAGTCCAGCTTCCGCTACGTTTCATGTTTTCCTTTTTCACCCGCCAACGGCTCATCCGAAGAGGGCTGGCTTCTGCCAAGTGGCGGCGGCGGCTGCGCCAAAGCGAGTGGCTGGATTCGCTCAAGTGCGGGGGGCTTGCCCGCTGGACCGTCATAGGAGGGCTGGCGCTGGTGCTGGTTTCCCTCGTCTCGGGGGACTGCGCGCAACCGGAGGCGGCGCAGCGTCTGCTGGTGGAGTTTTTTGTGTATGTACTGGCAGTGGCGCTGGTGTGGATGAACCACAGGAGCGTCTGGAGCGACAATGGACGGCTGTTTCTGTTGCTGGGCACGCTGGTGGGCCACGTGTGGGCGGTGCGGTGTGTGGCCGCCGGGGCGCAGGAGGCTGTGGCGCCTGCCTTTGCGGAATGGACGGGGGCGGACCGCCAGCAGTTCTGGTCGCTGATGGTGCCCTATGCGTTGGGGCCGATGCTCATTTCCGTGCTGCTCGGGCAGCGGTTGGGCATTGTGCTGGCGATTTTCGGAAGCCTTTTTGGCGCGATGCTCAACGGAGGCTTGGACGCCCGATTTTTGGTGATCAGCCTTTTGTGCGGGTTTGTGGGCGCCCTGACCACGCGGGACGTGCGGCGGCGGACGGATTTGTTGTGGGCTGGCACGCTGGTGGGAGGGGCGACCTTGGTGCTGGGTCTGTTGCTGGGCAGGGCGGGCGGCTTCCTTGGGGAGCAGTCGGCCTTGTTCAGCTGGGACAAGCTCGCCTGGCAATGCGGCGCGGCCTTCGGCGGGGGAATCGGGGGGGCCTTGCTGATTTCTGGGATCCTGCCGGTGTTGGAGGGGGTTTTCCGGATTACCACGCCGATTACGTGGCTGGAGTTGGCGGACTTAAACCACCCGCTGCTCAAGCGCATGACGCTGGAGGCGCCCGGGAGCTACCATCACAGCCTGATGGTGGCCCAGCTTGCGGAGGCGGCCGCCGAGGCCGTCGGAGCCAACGCCGCCATGGCGCGGGTTTGTTCCTATTTCCACGACGTGGGCAAGCTGGTGAAGCCCGAGTATTTTGTGGAGAACGCGCGGCACGGGCGAAACGCCCACGAAGATCTGGCGCCCACCATGAGCGCGCTGATCATCATCGCCCACGTGAAGGAAGGCGTGGATCTGGCGCTGAAACACCGGCTCAACCGCGAGATTATCGACGTCATCCAACAGCACCACGGGGCGTCGACGGTTTACTTTTTTTACCGCAAGGCCCTTGAGCAGCAGGAGGCCTGGCGCGCGGCAGCCCTTGCGGAGGGGGAGCACGACGAGGAACCCCCGGAGGTGCGGGAGGAGTCCTTTCGCTACCGCGGGCCCCGGCCGCAGACCCGGGAGTGCGCCATCATCAGCCTGGCGGATTCCGTGGAAAGCGCCTCCCGTTCCTTGGACAAGGTCACCCCGCACAAGATCGACCAGCTCGTGGAGGAGCTCATCCAAAAGCGGCTCGCCCAGGGGGAGCTCAAGGAGTGCGATCTGCGGCTTTCCGAATTGACCGAGGTGGGCGAGAGCTTCAAGCGCACCCTGCGCAGCATGTTGCACACGCGCATCGCCTACCCGAAGCCGGTGAGTTCTTCCGGCCGTTCCAGCCGCGAGGAACGCGCTCCCGTCCGCGGGTAAACCCGGCGCAATTCCATGAGTGAGGCGCACGACAGCCGTTTGCCCGAAGTCGTCCTGCTCAACCGGCAGCGGGGGGTGGCTCTGCCGGTTGCTGCGCTGTTGCGTTTCGCGCGGCGTGCACTGGCCTTGTGCGCGCTTGAGTCCGCCGACGGTCTGTATGCGCTCTGCAGTCTCGAGGAGGTGGTCGTCACGTTGGTCAGCGACGCGCGTATCGACAAAATCCACCGGCAGTTCATGGATATTCCCGGCGCCACGGACGTCATTACTTTCGAGCACGGCGAGATCGTGCTGAGCGCGGATACGGCGGCGCGTTGCGGAGCCGAGTTCGGCCACGGTGCGGCAGCGGAGGCGGCGCTCTACATCGTGCATGGACTGCTGCATTTGAACGGCTTCCTCGACGGCACGGAGGCCGAGCGCACGGCGATGCACGCGGTTCAGGACAGGGTTTGGGCGGCCTGCCTTCCTGTGGAATAGGGGGTGTTTGAGGGCGAACGCCTGCTTGCAAGTGGGGACGGCCTGGAGTGGGGTGGGGCGTATGAAATCCACCCCCTGTTTTCTTGCCGCTTTCCTTTGTGTTGTGCCGGGCTCCCTCTGGGCGGATCCGTACGAGATTGTGGTGTATGGAGGCACCTCCGGGGGAATCACCGCTGCGATCCAGGCGGCGCGCATGGGAAAGGCCGTCGTCCTCATCGAGCCCACCAAGCACCTCGGCGGTCTCACCACGGGGGGACTCGGGGCGACCGATATCGGCAACAAGAAGGCCATCGGCGGAATTTCCCGGGAGTTTTACCAGCGGGTTTTCCAGCACTACGCAGAGCCGGCGAAATGGAGCCACGGGACGAAGGAGGAGTATTTTTCGCGGAAAAACCACGGCGTGGCCGGACAGGAGGACACGATGTGGACGTTTGAGCCGCACGTGGCTACGGCTCTGTACGACAGGATGTTGGCGGAGGTTGCTGGGAAGGTGACCGTGGTGCGTGGCGAGCGGCTGGATTTGAAAAAGGGAGTGCTCAAGGAGGGGACGCGTATCCTGCAGATTAAGATGGAGAGCGGGCGCACCTTTGAGGGAAAGATGTTCATCGACGCCAGTTACGAAGGGGATCTCATGGCCAAGGCAGGCGTCGGTTATGCCGTCGGGCGCGAGGCAAACGCTACCTACGGCGAGACGCTCAACGGCGTCGCAGCGCAGCACGCCAAATCCCATCAGTTCCTTGCAGCAAAGGTCGATCCCTACAAGGTTCCCGGAGATCCCAAGAGCGGGCTGCTTCCCGGAATCGCGCAGGCGGCCGGCATCGACGGCGCCGGGGACCGCAAAATCCAGGCGTACAACTTCCGGATGTGCACCACGGATGTGCCCGAAAACCGGCGGATTTGGGAGAAGCCCGCCGACTACGATCCCCAGTGGTTTGAGCTGGCTCTGCGCAATGTCGAGGCGGGGGACAAGCGCATCTCTTGGAACCCCGTGTGGATGCCCAACCGCAAAACAGACACAAACAACAACTTTGCCGTGAGCACCGATTTTATCGGCCAGAACTGGGATTACGCGGACGGCGATTACGCGGTGCGCGACCGGATCTGGAAGGCTCACGAGAGCTGGCAGAAGGGGTTGATGTGGACCTACGCCCACCATCCGCGGGTGCCGGATGAAGTGCGCGCGGCCTTTCAAAAGCTGGGGCTCGCCAAGGACGAGTTTACTGAAAATGGAAATTGGCCGCGCCAGCTCTACATTCGCGAAGCGCGCCGGATGGTCGGCGACTATGTCATGAGCGAGAAGAACTGCCGGCGGAAGGAGGTCGTCGAAGACAGTGTGGGCATGGGTGCCTACAACATGGACTCCCACCACGTGCAGCGGTACGTGGCGGCGGACGGTTCTGTGCGGAACGAGGGCGATGTGCAGGTCAAGAGCCGGCCCTATCCGATCAGCTACCGCAGCATCCGGCCCAAGGCGTCCGAGTGCGCAAACCTGCTCGTGCCCGTGTGCATGAGTGCGAGCCACATCGCCTACGGGAGCATCCGGATGGAGCCGGTGTTCATGGTGTTGGGGCAGAGCGCAGCGACTGCCGCGGTATTGGCAATCGAGGAGGGGAAGTCGGTGCAGGAGGTGGACTACTCCAGGCTCAAGGCGCGCTTGGAGGCGGACCGCCAGATGCTCGATTTTGAGGTGTCGCCGCAGGAGGCGGGAGCGGTTTCCAAGGCGGAGCTGGGCGGCATCGTCCTTGACGACACGGATGCGGAGTTGGTCGGGTTCAGCGTGGAAGGCAGCGCCGCCGGGCCTTTTGTCGGCAGCGGCTACAGGCACGATGGCAACGCCGAGAAGGGAGCGCAAAAGGCGCGTTTCACTCCGGAGCTGCCCGAGGCTGGGCGCTACCGGGTGGCGCTCACTTACACAGCGCTGGGCAACCGAGCCAGCAACGTGCCGGTCGTCGTACACCACGCCTCAGGCGAGGCCCGTCTGAGCGTTGACCAGCGCAGCAAGCCGGCCGAGGACGGACGGCTGCAGCCCCTTGGCGAGTTTGTGTTCGAGAAGGGCAGGGGAGGCTGGATCGAGATTCGCAACGAGGGGACCAACGGCCATGTGATCGTCGACGCGGTGCAGTTTAAGCGGGTCCAATAGTCTGCGCGGCCGGGCTTTTCAAGGGGGCGAGAAAGGCGGCCATGTCGGCCGGGAGCGGTGCCTCCCAGCAGAGGCCGCTTTCCTCGAGCAGCAGCCCGCTGGCATGGAGCGCGTGCCTGTCCAATAGGAGGCGTTCCCGGAGGGACTCCGTCCAGCTGGTCTCGATGAACTCCAGGTAGCAGCCCTCGTCGGGCCCGTAAATCTTGTCGCCCACCAGGGGGTGGCCCGAGGCGGCCAGATGCACGCGAATCTGGTGCATGCGGCCGGTATGGGGCGTGGCGCGCACAAGCGCGAAGCGGCGCGCACGCGGCGCGGGTTCTTCCAGACGGGCGAGGACTTCAAAACGGGTCTGGGCGCTGCTGCCTTCCGGATGAACGCACTGCTTGAGCCAGATGCGTGAGGGCTGGTGCAAGCCCTGCCGCAGGAGGGGCGCGTCCACCTCCCAGCGATCCTGCCCGGGCCACCCGAAGACAATGGCCGTGTAGTTTTTTTGAATGCGGCGCGCCTCCATTTGCTGGCAGAGGGAGCGGGCGGCGGCGCGCGTTTTGGCGACGAGTGTGAGGCCGCTGGTCTCGCGGTCGAGCCGGTTGATGATGGACACTCCGCCGCCGTTAACCCGCTCAAAGGCGAGCAGATCGCAGAGGTAGTGCCAGAGGGTGTTGGGATCGCCCGGCTTGCTCGGGTGGACCTGCATCAGGGCGGGTTTTTCCACCACCAGCCACTCCTCGAACTCCTCGACGATCCTCGGCCGGCTGCGGGCTACCAGACGGGTGCCCTGCAAAACTTCCATGG
>CANJYI010000116.1 GCA_947478975.1 Chthoniobacteraceae bacterium | reverse complement strand
GCTTCGGCTGCTGGAGTGGGGCTGGCCAAGGAGCAGGAGCTTCTGCGTGACGCGGAGCGTCCGAGAGGCTGGGTGACGCTGCACGTAGCCTAGGTGTTCGAGGGCGAGGACAATGCGGTGGACGGCCGCCGATGGAAGCGCGAGAAGCTGGGCCAGTTCGGACTGAGAAGCTCCGTTGGGCCGGGAGGCCAAGGCCTGCAGGAGTGCGAGCCCCCGTTGAAGGGCAGGTGCGTGGGAGATGGTGTCCGCTTTCATGAGTGAAACAGGTTGCATTAGTGAAAACCTGAAGCGGAGTGTTTCCTTAGCGGACGCCCCGCAAATTTCTGTGGCCGGTTCATTCCGGGGACCCGCTGGTCCATGGGACAAAGGCACCACTCAAACATTTTCACCGGGAGCGCGTTGGGACGCCCCTGCAGGGCTGTCCCACTTTTTGCGCCGATTCCCCACGGCGTTGCCGTGGGCTGGCGAGTGAAGTGCACCTTCGGTGCGCAAGAATGCAGTCCGGACCGCGGCAAGGGATGGGAACGATAATCGCCCAAAAACCGTCACCCCCAGAGGAAGCCGTCACCATCCGATGGCGCGACCCGTCGCCCCGTCAGGGGCACCCCAACTCCAGTCCATGGCAACGCCGTGGGTTGCCCACCCAATAAGGAACCCGCCCTGCAGGGGCGACCGAATGTCACCCACTAATAATCGGGACCACGGAAGCCCCCCCGGTCGACTCCGCCGAGGAAAGGAGATGTCGAAATCCGATGGTGCCCCGCCCTCCCCTACTTCTTCTTCACCTCGGCGGGCGCGGCGCTGGAGGCCTGGGCGAGATTGCCGCTAAACTGGCTCAACGCCCCAGAAAATCTGGACGGATCAAAATCCTCGTGGTCCAGCGCCAGCACATGCAGAGCGCGAATCGACGTCTCCCCCTCGGTTGCATTTGACGCTCCGCCCTTGACGAAGTCCCGCCATAGCCTGTCGAGCGCGGGCACCAACACTTCCGCCTTGCGCTGCATCTGCGCCCGGTCCGCCTTACCCGCCTCAAACTCAGCATGCAGCGCCGCCAAAGACTTCAGCTGTGCCGCGACCTCCTCCTTGGTCCAAAGCTTCTGGGCGGCCTTGCGTGCCAGTCCGTCGGCGGCCTTCTGCATGGTGGGAAAGTCTTCTGAGACGGGCAATTCCTGCTTGCCGAGTTCGGTTTTCTGCAGCAGCCAGACCATCGCCTTCCAGCGCGGCAGGAAGTTTTCATCCCCCTTGTTGGAGAGCTTCCAGCTCATTTCCCGCAGCGCCGCCGCCTGCCCCGTCAGCCAGGAACGTGGCCCGAGCGACGGGCGCGCATCGCGGTAATGAGGCGGCTGTGCAGCACACTGGCCGTCCAGCTCGAAGAAGAGCTCGGGATGCCCCGCCTTGCGCAAGGACTCGTCCAGGTTCAGATGGCAGCCCACGCAGGAATTGGCGCGCCCGTAGATGTCGTTGAGGTCGCGCATCCCGGCGGCCACGATCTGTTTGAAATCCACATCCGGCCGGGTGTGGAAGCGCAGCCAGTTTTCGGCGGCGCCATGGCAGGACTCGCAGGAAACCCCCCGGTCCGGCTTGAGGTCCTTCACGAAAAGTTCCGCGTCGAGGCCCTGCATCGGGGCGTGGCACACGTTGCACTGCTCGCTTTTGGCGGGATCGCCCTTGATTCCGAGCGCCTCGGCCATCCGCAACGAAGTGCCCTTCCCCAGGATCCCGTAGGAAACGGCATGCGGATCCTTCCGCTCAAAAATGATCGACTCGTTGTGGATGGTTCCCCCGCCGTGGCAGCCCGTGGTGGCGCAGGACTGGTTGCCGGTGAACTTCGCTCCCAGGGTCAAACGCGGACCGTCTGCCCCCAGGGCGGAGAAGTTCAGCAAGGCTACAGACAGCAGCGGAAGGACGTTTGGCAGTTTCATTTCAAGATTCTAAAATAGGTTCAGTCACTTGGAGAAAGTTTTGCTGCCACAAACGCTCTCGGCGAACCAAGGCTCCCGGTAGCATACAGACACGGGACTGACGTTTGGGCAGAACTGAAGCCTGTTGAGACTCTCATTAAAAACTTTGTTTTTTACAACCTAGCTTTGCTGTTATCTATCGCCCATGTCCACGAACCCATCCCGTCTCCTCAGACTCGAACTGCCGAGTCGCGCTTCAGCCTGCGTATGAGGATCGACCGTTCGCACTTTCCCTGGGCAGCGGCCGCCGCTGGAGTCGCCGCCCTCGCCGTTTTGGCTTACGCAGTCAACACGTCGGTTCTGCCGCTCCCTTCGGGATTGCATTTCCCTTCCCTACTCGGCCCCATTCCGCCCACGAGAATCCCCTACGGCGGCACTCCGCTTGGGCTTATTTTCGGGCTTATCGCCTTCGGGATCTTCTTGTTTGCCGCGGCCCTCGGGGTCAGGAAAAAAAAGAGATTGTGGCCCCTCGGCAGCGTCCAGACCTGGTTGAAGGCCCATCTGTGGCTGACCGTTTTGACCGTGCCGCTCATCGTGCTGCACTCCGGGTTCCGCGTGGGCGGCCCGCATACCGCGTGGCTGCTGGCCCTCTACACCTTGGTGATGGCCAGTGGCGTACTGGGAATCATTCTCCAGCATTTCCTCCCTTCGGTCATGCGCGAAAGTCTTCCCCGGGAAGTGGTTTTCGAACAGATCCCCCACCTGCGCGCCTCCCTTTTTGAGGCGGCGACGCACATGCGGGCGGAGGTGGCCGAAGCGGAGGCGCTTGGGTTGGACGGGGACGTTTCCCCCGGCATCCTGTGCCGCTTTCTGGACGAGAGCTGCCTGCCCTTCCTGGCGCTCAAGTCCCCCAAGGGTCAGCATCTGGCCAGTCCGCAGGGTGCCGCCGAAATGTTCAAAGCGCTCAGGAGCAACGTGCATCCTGACTGGCGGGCGCGCGTTTCCAAAATGGAGGGCTGGTGTGAGTCCCGCCGACTCATGGACCTCCAGACCAAGTTTCAACACTGGTTGCACGGCTGGCTGCTCATCCACGTCCCCAGTTCCATCGCCCTGATTCTTGTCACTGCCTGGCATGCATGGGTCGGCCTCCGGTTTCTGGTTTCCTAATCCATCTGAAGGCCATGCCAGAACTACCTGATTCCCAGAAAAAGATTTCCTCCGGTTACTCCGGCAACCTCGGCTACTTCCGCCGGGGACACTACCTGCGCAGCCTGAAGTTCTGGTGCTTCACAGTCACGCTGGTGGTGACGGCAACCATCGCTCTCAGCTTCGGAAAATGGGGCTCCCAGAAGGCCTTCAGCACCGGGCCACTCTCCCAAAACCACTCTCATCTGGCGGACCGCTGCGACACCTGCCACACGGGTTCAGACCTCAAGAACGAGGCCGCCTTTACCGGAGGCCTTGAAAAGTTCGCCTCCTCCATCTCGCTTGCCGCGATGGACGCGGCCTGTATCACGTGCCACCCAGGAACCAGCCTGCACGCCCCTCAGATGTGGAACGTGGCGCTGCACAACCCCTCCCAGTCGGGCTTTGTACACGCTTCCGCCTGCGCCAGTTGCCACCGGGAGCACGCCGGCCCGCACCGGATGGCACTTCCCTCCTCCCAAACCTGCGCCGACTGCCACGGCTCCGAAGCGACGCTCCAGGTCGCTCGCGCTGACTCCACGCCACAGCCCCCTCCCCCGCCCGCTCCGGCTCCCCCAGGAGGCACGACCTTCGACATTGGCGACGGCGTCCTTGTCTTCCTCCCTCCCCTTGCCAAGGCCAAATCCACTCCCGCTTTTGAAAGCTTCGCCAAGGGCCACCCTTCCTTCGCCTACGAGCGGCCGGACGCGAAGGATCCCTCCGACCTCAAATTCAACCACGCCCGTCATTTCCGCACCGACATTCCCAAGCTCAACGGTGCGAAGCTCGACTGCACCTCCTGCCACCAGCCCTGGGCAGACGGCGCCTTCTACCAACCCGTCCGCTATGAGGAACACTGCAAGGAGTGCCATTCGCTCCAAATTCAGCAAACCCTCCCCGACCTGCACATTCCCCACGGCAACTCTGAAAAGGTGCGGTTCTTCCTGGCAGGCCTCGACACCTCGATTGAAAAGAGCATCCGCGCTACGGGCGTCACCGAGACGAGCGCCGTCGCCGAGCGGCTCAAGGAGGAGAAGGAAGCGCTGCGCAAACGCGGGCTGTTTTCCGTCGCCGACCTAGAGAAACGGATTTTCGTCGAGGGCGACCCGCGTGGCCTGGACAGCGAACGGCTGATGCGCTCCGGCAAGCCGAAGTTCCTCACCGAATGCGCCAAGTGCCACACCGTCAAGGACGCCCCGGACGGCGCCGGCCCGGAGGTGCTCCCCACCCAGATTCCGAAGCGCTGGCTGGCAAAGGGCGCCTACAACCACCTGCCCCACGCACAGTACGCCTGCACGGACTGTCACGGGGCGGCCCTCAAGAGCAAAGACACCAGCGACATCCTGCTTCCTTCGCAGCAGTCCTGCGTGCAATGCCACCAGCAGTCCCCCTCTGACAAGGAGGGGGTGAAATTCTCCTGTCACAACTGCCATCACTTCCACAGCTCCGTCACCCCGCCCGCACGCGAGGCCGCGCTCGGCAGTCCCAAACCTTCCACCCCTGTTAAATCGCAACCATGAGTGCTCCGGCGCCCCAGCCTCCCTACGCAGCGGTTCTCGTACCGGCACTGCAACGCATCCAGCATCAGTTCGGCTACCTGCAGAGCGCTGCGATGGAGCAGTTTTCCACCGAAAGCGGCATTCCGCTCGCACGCCTCCAGGCGGTGGGCAGTTTCTTTCCGCACTTCCGGTTCTCGCCACCTCCGCCTGTCACCATTCACGTTTGCCGGGACATGGCTTGCCAAATGGCCGGCTCCCGGCAGGCCATCGACAAGCTCAAGCAGTCCTTCCCTGAGGGAGTCGAAGTCCGCGGCGTATCCTGCCTTGGCCGCTGCGACAGAGCGCCCGCAGCCTGCATCGGCTCCGCCGGAGGGGAGCATGAAACCTACCACCTAGGCCGGACACCAGCTGAACTGGAGGCCAGCGTACGCACGGCCCTCAAGGGTGCGCACGTGGCACAGGACTTGGACGCACGCGGGCCGGAACACAGCCCCGCCTTCCAGATCGATGTTTACGAGGGCAAACCCTGCTCCTACGACGGAGTCACCAAAGCCGTACAGACGAGGAACGCCTCGATCGCCGCGGCTGCAAAACTGGCGGCGGAAAAGTTCCAACTCGGGCCACACCAGGTGGAGTCCTTCCGTCAAAAAGCGGTCGGAGAGGCACGGGCCGGCGGGCCGGAAGACGAGACGGTCAACGCGGCCGTGCTCGCTTGGCACCGGGATGCCGACTGGGCCAAGGGCCCGGAACTCGGCGGCTGGTCCGAAACATTTTTGACCGAACTGGAGGCTGCTGACTTGCGCGGCTTGGGCGGCGCAGGGATTCCTGCAGCACAAAAACTACGGGACGTGCGCGACGCGGTGCGCACCGCACGGGCCCGCGGCACGGACACCCGCGCCTTCATCGTGGTCAACGGCGACGAAAGCGAGCCGGGCACTTTCAAGGACAGGGAGTTGCTGCTCCGTCTGCCCCATACCGTTGTCGAGGCGGTCATCCTGGCGGGGATCGTGACAGGCGCCTCCCAGGGCTTCATCTACATCCGCCACGAATACACCGAACAAATCGAATCCTGCCGCGCGGAGATCCGCCGTGCAGAGGCGCTTGGGATGTGTGGGCAGGGCGCCTCGGTCCTTGGCAGGCCCTTTCCTGTTAGTGTTTTTGTCAGCCCGGGCGGGTACATTTGCGGGGAACAAAGCGCCCTGATCGAGGCGATGTCCGACCGGCGCGCCGAACCACGGAACATGCCGCCAAAGCTGGAGACCAACGGGCTCCAGGATTTGCCCACCATCGTCAGCAACGTGGAGACCTACGCATGGATGCCCTACATCTACGTGCGCGGCGGGGCCACCTACGCGGGCCTCGGCGTCAACGGCTGGAAGGGCCGTCGCTTCTTCTCCATCTCTGGGGACGTCAAGCGGCCCGGCGTGTACGAAGTGCCCATGGGGATGCCCCTGCGCGAACTTATCTACGGGGCAGCCTACTGCGGCGGCATCATCAACGACCTGCCCTTTAAAGCATTCGCCCCCTCGGGCCCCTCCGGCGGATTTCTTCCGGCAAAGCTCAAGCCGGGCGCCGGACTGCCCAGGGACCATACCAACAACAAGGCCTGGATCGCCCTAGCGGGACGCCGTGGCATCGACCCGGCCGCCGAGGAAATCGACATCCTCGACCTCGAGCTCGAACTAAACTTGTTCCGCGCCCTCAGCCCCACGCAAGCCTTGGGCGCAGGCCTCGTCGTCTACGCCGAAGGTCGAGACATGGCCGAGCAGGCGTTTTATTCGCTAGAGTTTTTCCGGAACGAGTCCTGCGGGAAGTGCGTTCCCTGCCGCCTTGGGTCCCAGAAAATGGAGTCCCTCGCGGCCAGCCTGCTTTCGGGAAAGATTGATGCGACGACCTGGAATGAGGAGCTGCTGCCGATGATGAAAGAGATCCTCGGGGCCGTGGAACTCTCCTCGATTTGCGGCCTAGGCCGCTCAGTGCCCGCGCCGCTGCGGACCCTCGTCAACTTTTTCCCTGCGGACGTCGCCAAGCATCTCGCCGCGCCCAAGGCGAAGTAACCAGCCCATTTTCAGGAGGACTTCCCCATGCTATCCAACACCGACTCTCCCACCTATCTTGTCCGCGAAGACGAAGATGAGGGCCTGTTCAGCCGTGACATCAACGGTCAGCTGGTGCGTCTGGACGCGCCTGTAGAGCGGGATTACACCCGCAATATCACGCTTCAAATCGACGGCCAGAGCGTCACTGTGCCCATGGCGGAGCCCATGCAGGACGCAAACGGCAACATCCTCCTCGATCTGGAGGGCCGGACCACGCCCCGCTACACCACCATCTTCGACGCGGCCACCAAGCTCTACGTCCACCAACCCGGCGACGAGGCCAAGATCCCGATTCCCGTGCTCTGTCACCAGTCGCACATGAAGCCCGTGGCGGTGTGCAGGCTTTGCGTGGTGCAGATCTACGGCCAGAAGCGCGGCAAGCGCGCCGCCGAACGCAAGCTGCTGCCCGCCTGCCAACACCAGGTCAAAGAGGGCATGGAAGTCTTCACCATGCAGGACCCGGGCGCCGATGGGGAACGCGTCCGCAAGTCGGTGCGCACCCTCACCGAGCTGCTTTCCGCCGACCACCTCAAGGCGGCGCCCAGGGCCGAGCTCGAAAAGGAACTCGCACCGTTCAACGAACTGGGCCGCCTGGCCGAGCGCTGCGGCGCGGATCCCGCCCGCATGAAGCTCGAAGCCTTCGCGCCGACCCAGCCCGAAGCCATCGCACACAGGCAGCGCCTCGACAAGACCTCCCCTGTGTTTGTCACCGATCACAGTGCCTGCGTCTTGTGCGACCGCTGTGTGCGCGCCTGTAACGAGGTCAAGGGCAACAACATCATCGGACGCACCGGCAAGGGAGCACAGGCCTCCATCGGCTTCGACCTCGACCAGCCCATGGGCGAGAGCGACTGCGTCCAGTGCGGGGAGTGCATGGTTTCCTGCCCCACCAGCGCCATCACCTTCAACCCCGTCTCCTCGGTCAAGCCCGCAGTCAAGCAGGGCACCGTCGAGAAGATCCCGGCCCACGTGCTGCTGAAGGATCCGCTTTTTGCGGGTATTCCACCCAAATTTCTGCTCTGGCAGGAAGGGCTGGTGCTGCGCCGCAATGTGCGCGCCGGAACCATGCTCATGCGACAGGGCGAGCCGGGGAACACCGCGTTTATCGTCAAGTCTGGCCGCTATCAGACCACCGTCTACAAACCAACCGCTCCCTCCGCAAAGGGCACCTTCAGCGCGTGGATGGGCCAGGCAAAAAAGGAGGTCGTTTTCGAAATCGAGGTCACCCCCGAGGACGTCATCGTGGGCGAAATGTCCTGCTTAAGCGGTCTACCCCGCAGCGCCGACCTCAAGGTGCTCGAAGACGGTGAAGTCTGGGAGATCCGACGCAACGTGCTCGACCGGCTTATGCG
>CANJYI010000115.1 GCA_947478975.1 Chthoniobacteraceae bacterium | reverse complement strand
TGGAGAACGCCGCGCGCTGGTTCAAGGACAACGGCAAGGACCCGGCCAAGTGGATTGCCGCCGTCGAGGCCGCGCGAAATCCCGCGGTTCCCAAGCAAGGCCCAGCCAGAAAATTCGGCAAGTATTCGGACCTGTTCGCCGCCGCACGAAACGCGCTCACCAACGCCGGCACACCGGAAGGGGAGTTCCCTCCGAAGCTTGTCGGGTTCACGCCAGAGCAGTTCGGCTTGGAACGAGTGGCACGAAAAGGATTGGAGCGACTGCGGTGGGAACTAGATCGTTATGAACCCTATGCTCTTGCGGTCTATGGCGGTCGCACCCGGCAATACAAAACCGTCTTCGCTCCACTGCGCATGCCCACCGACCGGATGAGCGCGGGCGAACTGGAAGAGACCTGCATCCTCACTGGTGGCGATCCCTTTGCCTCCGGCACCAAGGTTAGCCCCGGCGTCCTCAGTCTACTCGGCACCGTGCAAAAGACGCCCATTCCCGACACCATCGAAGGCCGTCGCAAAGCGTTCGCCGAATGGGTCGCCAGCGGGGACAATCCGCTGACCGCGAGGGCCATCGTGAATCGCGTGTGGATGTGGCATTTCGGCCAACCGCTCGCGGGGAATCCGAACAACTTCGGCAGCACGGGCAAAAAGCCGACCCACCCCGAACTGCTGGACTGGCTCGCGGCGAAGTTCGTGGATAGCGGCTGGAGCTTCAAGGCACTGCACCGCCTCATCATGACCTCGGAGGCCTATCGCCGCAGCGCGACGTATCCAGATTTGAAGTCCCTGCGGGAGAGAGACCCTCTTGGCACCAGCTACGCCGTCTTTCAGCCTCGCCGTCTCAGCGCGGAAGAGTTACGGGACGCCATGCTCGCGGCCACGGCCGAGCTGAACCGCGCCCTCGGCGGCATCCCGAACCGGCCTGAAATCAACCTAGAAGCCGCCCTGCAACCGCGCCAAGTCATGGGCACCTTTGCCTCCGCCTGGGTGCCCAATCCACGGCCTGAGCAGCGCCACCGACGCTCGCTCTACGCCCAGAAACTGCGGGGCCTTACGGACCCTATGCTGGAGGTCTTCAATGCACCCGCGCCGGACTTCTCCTGCGAGCGGCGCGAGGCCAGCACCGTCACGCCGCAGGTCTTCAGCCTCTTCAACAGCCAGGCCACCCAGTCGCGCGCCCTCGCGCTCGCGCAGCGCGTGCTCAAGGAGGCGCCCGAGGAGGAAAAGGCCATCGAGCGGCTCTTCGCCGTTGTGTTATCGCGTCTGCCGAGCGCGGAGGAAAAACGTGACTGCCTCGCCCACTGGCGGGAAACCACTCCGCTCGTCCAAACCGCACCGGCACCGCTAAAACCGCCGCTCGAAGTGCGCCGAGACGCCATTGAGGAAAACACCGGCGAGAAGTTTTCCTTCAACGAAACGCTGCACGCCTACGCGGATTTCGTTCCCGACCTTCAGCCCGCCGGTGTCAATGCCCGCACCCGCGCCCTGGCAGATGTCTGCCTTGTCCTGCTCAACTCCAATGAGTTCGCTTATGTTTATTGAAGCCTTAGCTTACCAGCGTACGCAGCTTGGCCGTGACCTCGTCACGGCTGAGGACACCTGCGGCGACAGCGAGAGTGAGGTTCTCCCATTCGTCATTATCCGGTGCCGGGGCGTATCCGTTGAGTTGGAGAAACACAAGACACGCGCCAAGCGCCGCACGCTTGTTGCCATCGACGAAGGGGTGATTGCTACAAAGGTAAAAGAGGTAAGCTGCCGCAACATCAATCGTATCGGTGAGCGGGGAAACACCTCCAAAGCTTGCCTGTGGAGCAGCTATCGCGGACTCCAGCAGGGCACGGTCTCGAAGCCCGGTGGACCCGCCAAATTGAGCAATGGCCTCGGCATGGATCTCCAACACGATCTCGAGTGTCAGATGGAGGCAGTCATTGGCATCCGTCTTCATGCGAGGCGCCTCATGGTTGTGGCATACCGTTTCATCGTGTCTTTGATGAGAGCGGAAACTTCCTCACGGGGCGGTCGGCTTGCTATCGGCACAATGGTAATAGTCCCGCCCGCATGGACTTCGACATTCACTTCATCGCCCACTTTGAGATGCGCGAGTTGGAGAAGCGCGGAGTCAAAGATGATTCCCTGGGAATTGCCGATCTTTGAGATGGTTTTGATCATGCGTAAAACTATGTATTACCCTGGTGTTTGTCAATTCTCGCTATGAAGGATTCCCCTTTCTTCCCTTGCGCCGGAGCCCGCGCTTTACACGCTCCAACGCGGCGAGGCTTCCTCTACGGCCTGGGCGCGAGCCTCGGCAGCGTCGCATTCACCTCCTTGCTCGGCGAAGAGACGAAGAAAAATCCGCTCGCGCCCAAGGATGGCCATCTGCACGCGAAGGCGAAGAACGTCATCTTCCTGATGATGGAGGGCGGACCGTCGCACATCGACACCTTCGACCCCAAGCCCATGCTGGCAACGATGCACCTCAAGGAGTTCGTCCGCGAGGACAAGCAGGCCTCCGCGATGCAGGGCGGCAAGCGCTACTACGTGCAGAGCCCGTTCCAGTTCGCCAAACATGGACAGAGCGGCGCGGACATGGCCGAGAACTGGACGCACCTCGCCAAGGTCGCCGATGACATTTGCTTCTTCCGCGGCTGCACTGTGGACAGCGTCAATCACCCGACGGCGATGTATCAAATGAACTGCGGCAACCGTTTCGGCGGCGATCCCGGCATCGGGGCCTGGGTGAACTACGGCCTCGGCACGCTCAATCAGGACCTCCCCGGATTCATCGTGCTACCCGAGGTGAGCTATCCGCAGGGAGGCGCCGCAAACTGGAGCAACGGCTATTTGCCCGCCAGCTTCCAAGGAACTCCGTTGCGTGCCAAGGGCTCACCGATCCTGGACCTCACACCGCCAATGGGTGTGAGTGAGTCGCGTCAGCGCAAGAATCTTGATCTAATCGCAAAACTCAATCAGGCACACGCAGCTCAACATCCCGGCCACGACGAGCTCGCCGCGCGTATGGACAACTACGAGCTGGCCTTTCGCATGCAAATGCAGGTTCCGGAAACGCTCGACCTCTCCAAAGAAGGCGCGAAAACAAAGGAACTCTACGGCATCGGCCAGGACGCCACCGATTCCTTCGGCCGCAAATGCCTGCTTGCCCGCAAGCTCATCGAAAAAGGCGTGCGCTTCGTTCAGCTCTACAACGGCTCCTGGGACAGCCACGACTACATCGAACGCGCCCATGGGAATCTTGTGCGTGGCGTGGACCAACCCATAGCCGCCCTCATCACCGACCTCAAGCAGCGCGGCCTGCTCGAAAGCACGCTGATTGTGTGGTGCGGCGAATTTGGTCGGACGCCTGACAACGGCGTGCGCGGCGGCACTGCGTATGGCCGAGACCACAATGCCAACGCCATGACGATCTGGCTCGCCGGCGGCGGGTGCAACGCCGGGCAGACCATCGGTGCCACCGACGAACTCGGTATGAGGGCTGTCGAAGGCAAGGCCCACATCCGCGATTTCCATGTCACGCTCCTGCGACTGCTCGGCCTGGACGACAACAAGCTGACCTATTACCACGCTGGTCGTTTCAAGCAGCTCAGCCAGTTCGGTGGGACCGTCATCAAAAACCTGATCGCGTGATATTACCCTCCATTCCAGCCATGAAATTCCCATACACCCTCCTGCTCACCGCGCTGCTCGCGTTGTCTTCCGAATCCTTTGGACTAGGCCTGCAAATGTATAGCCTTCAGGAGGAGTTTGACAGGGATACCCCAGCTACACTGGATCGGTTGAAGGCGCAGGGTTTCATGGATCTTGAAACGAGTGTCTTTATAAAGCTGCCCGCTGCCGAACTGCGCGCATTGCTGGATGCGCGGGGCATGACGTGTTCCAGTCATCATGTGCGGCCGGAGACCTTGGAGAAAAACATGGACCAGGTCATCGCGGATGCAAAGGCGCTTGGCGCTGTGCAGGTGGTGTGTCCCATCCTGCCGCACAAGGCGCCGATGGACCGTGCGCAGGTGCTCAAGGCGGCCTCGAATTTCAATCGCTACGGCTCTGCTTTGAAGGCGGCGGGTCTGCGGTTTGCGTATCACAACCACGCGCTCGATTTCATGGTGGCGGATTCGCCTGCGGCTCCGGGCGAGACGGTTTATGATGTGCTTATAGCCGCCACTGAACCGGGCGTGGTGAGCTTTCAGCTCGACGTTTTTTGGGTGGAGTGGGGCGGAGCGAAGGCGGCGGATGTCATCGCTAAGCATGGCCAACGCATCTGCTCACTGCATCTCAAGGATCTGTCTCGCGATGCGAAGCCGGATGTGGCCAATCCGAAGTCGGCGCGTCCGCTCATGGTGCGTCTGGCGGCCGGGCGCGTGGATATTCCTGCGGTGATTACTGCTGCGAAGGCGAAACGCGTGTCGCATTTTATCATCGAAGACGAAAGTCCCAATGCTGTGTCGCAACTCCCCGAGAGTTTGCAGGCAGTGAAGCCTCAGTTGGACGGAACACCGAGCTCGAACAAGTAGTCCGCGTCGATTGTCTTCATGGAGCTACCTGTTGGCCTGTCTCTCGCGATCTGTCTGCTTCCGTTTCCTGGAGGCGTGCTCGGCGCGGATGTGCCTTTGTCGGCAAGGCCGAATGCGGAGGGCGACTTGTGGTGGCACCAAATGTTTTCGATCTCGTTCGACGGCCACGGGAATTTTGTCTCGCGGCATCTCGACACGCTGCACACCACAGCCGCCCGCTTGGGCGCCGTCGGCTACCATGGGCCGCGGCAAGCCGATCTCGCGCGCGACGTGCCGTGGATGCGCGTACAAGAGCAGTCCTTTGCTCATCATCCGAAAACCAGGCGCGTCATCTACGTCGAAGGCAACAACGCCAAAAAGGTCCTCGCCCGTGTCTGCCCTGACGGAAGGGTGCTGTTCACGCTGGGTCAGCTTGCGGAATTGCCGCGCAACCCCCTTGGGCTTGGAACCAGGAAGTCACGAAGCGCCACGCCTCTGAGTTCCTAGGTTGGTCGCAATACCTCGCCTCAGCGCGGGACTTCCCGCAGTGGGATGTCGTCCCGTTTGACGATGTGACGCTCAGGGATCTTTCCCCCTTCAAGCTCGTCATGCTTCCCTCCGTGTTGGTCATCACTGCCGAGCACCTCGCCACGCTCGAAGCCTACCTGAAGCAGGGCGGTAAACTCCTCATCACTGGCGAGACAGGCGCCTTCACCGGACCGAGCGCGCTGCTCCTGCCCCGTAATGAAGACATCATGTCCCCGCTCGCAAGGGCCTTCCCCGGGCAGGTCACCCTCGTCAAAGCCAGGCCGGGCCTCGCCTACCATGGGGCCCATTCTAATTCTGCAGCCCTTCAAGAAGCCCTGACTCGATCCAGCGACCATCTTCCCGTAGTCGCCGCCAGCAATCCGCCGGGACACATCGGCATCTACGCCAACAAGAGTTTGGCACCCCCCGGAGGGTTCACCATCGACCTTGTGAACTACAACCACGACCTCGCAACCGATCATATCACCCCCGTGACGCGCACTGACTTCACCGTCACTCTGCAAGGAGCGAGCCTGAAAAACACGGCCCACCTCAAGGTCGAATCTATCCGCTACGACGAGACCGCACCGAGTAACACGCTACGGCAGGTGCTGGATACAGAACGGTCCACGGTGAGCGGCGGGAGCCTCACCCTTCGCATCCCGCCCTTCACGCACTACCAAGTGTTGCGGATCTGGACATCCAAGCCCTGAAGCTTGCCGCCATGGACAGGCGCTTTGCTGTTGGGGCAAAACCCTCAAGTGCCGTGTTAGGATAGGGGCGTCCGCCATTCGGGGGACACACCGACTCGTTGGAGCTCTTCTGTGGCGAGACATTGCCTGTGTATGTAAGCAGGCATTGCGGGCTGTTTACAAACGGCGCCGGGCCCGCTTTTTTAGGCGCGTGAAAATCGCGCTCGTCACCGAAACGTTTCCCCCCGAGATCAACGGGGTGGCGATGACTTTCGGAGTGCTTTCGCGGGAACTGGCTAGGTTGGGGCACTCCGTTACGGTGTACCATCCGAACCGGCCTGGGGAGGGGGATTCCGCGGCTGAGGGGGCAAACCCTTTCAAAAAGCAGCTGATGCCCGGGATGCCGCTCCCCGGATATCCCTCGCTTCGAATGGGACTTCCCGCTGTGGGACGGCTCAAGCGCCTCTGGCAAGGGGCCAGGCCGGACCTGGTGCACGTTGTGACAGAGGGGCCTTTGGGCGCGTCTGCGGTGAGCGCGGCGCTTGCATTGAAAATTCCGATTACCTCGAGCTTTCACACCAATTTCCACACCTACATGGGGCACTACGGATGGAGGGCACTGCAAGGCCTGGCACTGGCGTGGCTGCGCAGAATTCACAACCGTACTGCGCGCACTTTTGTCCCCACGCTTGAATTGTGCGAACAACTTGAAAGGAACGGCTTCCGGAACCTTTCCCTGCTTTCGCGCGGGGTGGATACCCAAAAGTTTCACCCGTCCAATCGCTGCGGCGAACTGCGGCGCAGTTGGGGCGCCGGTCCACAAACGTGCGTGGTCCTCCACGTTGGGCGCCTTGCGCCGGAAAAGAACTACCCCCTGCTGCTGGAAGCCTACCGCAGAATGCACGCGGCCAATCCCGGGTGCCGCTTTGTCCTCGTGGGGGAGGGCCCTCTGCGGGCCAGCCTTTTGCAGGAGTTGCCGCACTGCGTCTTTGTGGGAGCCGTTCCGCATGAGTGCATCGGCAGCTACTTTGCCTCCGCTGACGTTTATATCCATGCAAGCCGCAGCGAGACTTTTGGGAACGTGGTGTTGGAGGCGCTTTCCAGCGGTCTGGCGTTCGCAGGCTTTGATTACGCGGCGACAAAACAGTTTGTGACTGGCTGGAAAAACGGTTTGCTGGCCCCCTTCGAGCAGCCCGAAATTCTGCTGGAAGCAGCGGTGCAGCTCGCGACAGACGACAGTCTGCGCCACCAACTGCGGCAAGCGGCGGGGACCGCCGTGGCTTCTCATGCCTGGGAATCCGTTGCGAGAAAGTTTGAACAGGATCTGCAGGACGTCGTAGCTACAGGTGTATGAAGACCAGAGAGTTGCCACGGCGGAAGCGCTTTGCCAGACTCCTCAGGAAACGGGGAAGAATCCGCAGATGACGC
The DNA here is from genome assembly GCA_947478975.1 of Chthoniobacteraceae bacterium. Taxonomy (GTDB): domain Bacteria; phylum Verrucomicrobiota; class Verrucomicrobiia; order Chthoniobacterales; family Chthoniobacteraceae; genus Chth-196. The sequence continues at coordinate 941 of CANJYI010000115.1, read as the reverse complement.
AGAGTTTCACAGATGTACCTGATGGGCTCCTCTGATTTTTGAAATCTGTGTAATCTGCGGATGCAATTCTGAATTAGTATTTTACGGCTCTGTTTTGGTGGGACTGCGGGTTTTCATGCCCGTACTTGGACGGGTGCGGCTACAAGTCGCAATTTTGATAAGACTTCATTGCGTCCGTACGGGTCCAACTTCGAACAAACCGGAACTCTCGGCCGGATGATACTGCAACACGTCCGAGTAGACCGTCATGACGCCCTGAACCAGCCAGCCCTCCCTCTTCAATTAACGTGCGGCGCTCCCTGCTGGCCACCGCGGGTCCCTTGCTGCACAAGGCGGCGCAGCGCTTTGATGGGGGACCTGAAGCGTCGGGTGGGAGTGATCCAGTCGGCGCCGGCCAAAGCCAAAGGCTGGTGGGAAAAACTTTCGCACCCACTGAAAGTAGAGGAGAGCCTCTTCCTGACTTATGCCGCCCAGCAAATAGCACGCCCGGAAGGAGAGCGGCCCGGAAGGAGAGCGGCTTCTGAACGCGGGCGCCGCCCCATCAGGTGCGCCTCAATCGTTCCCGATTTTCACCCCCTGGCAGAACCAACACCTTACTCGGGCAATACTCCCAGACGCCGGTCAATTAGACTCCCTCACCCGCGCCAAGACCCGGGACCGCTGTGCGTTGTTCCGCCGACACTCTCAGAGCAGGGGCACCGTCCACCGCTTTCAACTCGCGGCCGGACCGCGCCCTCGTGTACCAGATGCACTATCAACCCCAAATGCAGCACCCGCGGACTTCCGCAGCCGGGGGGTGTAAACGTTTGTCTGTAAAAGTCCACACGAGGCAGAGACGCGCCGCACTGGCAGTCGATGGAGCGTAGCGGAATCGGCTGCCAGTGCGGCGGCGCGCCACCCTCCCCCGGCTACTCAATGTTGCCGGCGTCCGTCCAAGGCTG
>CANJYI010000114.1 GCA_947478975.1 Chthoniobacteraceae bacterium | reverse complement strand
GAGAGCTTCTGGGAAGCCAGACATGACGCTTCGGGAACAGGCATGAGCCTTGAATGGCCGTCGATCTAGGGGACGCAGTGTCCGACTCGGTCGGCTCTCCTAAAGAGGGCCAGCAGGCCTATTGTTTAGACGCCTAGCCCCCCCAAATCAGTCAAATGTGCGGATCCCTTTCTCTGAGAAACCGGCACTGCCTGCCGGGCCCTGCGGGCCCGCCGATAGCTAGCCGGTCGGCAAGCGAGCCCCGCGAGCGCCGCCACCGGTCTCGCCAAAAACAGCGACCCGCCCCGGGAGGGGCGCAAGACCGTCCCGCTGTGCGCGCGCCGTGATTCTCCGGCCCCGCCGGGGCCGTCACTCTCGTTGGAAGGGACCGGGGGCGCTCACAAAGCTTCGCTGCCGCCCGGCTATCTCTCTTTGCTCCCTCCGGGAGCGTGAGCGCCCCTCTCACTATGCGAAACATTAGCTGCTTTGGGTTGCGAGCCGCAGATCTCCTAGATCGCCCGCTGACAGCGCCATGGAAACCATAAAAACATCTGCGGAAATCTGAGCCATCTGTGGATGACTGCCCGCTCCTTCCGGAGTGAGTAAGAAGGTACCCACCGAAAACAGCGAAGACCCAAAAACAGGGTTTTAGCCTCCTTCAGTTTAGGTTTCTGATTTTCACAAAGTTTGTCTAAAAAGGTTATATGTCAGACTTTGGTCGTATCCCCCTTGCGTCCGCCTGCCTCGGCTTCGTTGCCGGCGTGCTGCTGTTTTTGCCCTCTCCTCTGTCAGCGGCGGAGCCGGCGAAGGTAGAGGTGCAGCCCGCTAAGAATCCGCTCCTTCCTCCGCCCGACCTGCGCGCTGTTCCAAAGGGGTCCGTGTTCGTGGAGGTCTTTGAGCACCTCAACCGGGCCGATGGCACCCCCCTAGACTGGGGAAGTCCCGAGGACAAAAATAAATTTCAAGGGTTCACTGCCTCCTGGGAGCACCTGCCTCCGGTCCAGACTCAGAGCTGGCTGCAAACTGACTTTGCCCTCGCCCATCTGCCTCCCAAATACAATGCCCGCGGGGTCCGCGAGGAGCGCTCTGTTCCCTTTGTCGTCCGGCTTTCCGCCATGGTCTCCCTCCCCGCCGGGACGCATGAACTGCTGCTTCGTGGCATCAAAGGCAGCCGGCTGGTCGTCGACGGAACCCCCCAGTTTTCCACGCCCATCACTCAAAAACTGCTCGGTCCTCCGCGCGCCTCCGACGCGGAGCCGGTGCATGACCAACTGCAGCTCCAACTGGTCAAATCCATGGCCCTCCTCAAACCGGGCCACACGGAAACCATCGGGCCGGTCCAATCGGAAGGGCGGGAGCGCCTCATCAGTTTTGAGTTCTTTGTGGGCGGGAAGAATCTCCGCCCTGAGCCCGGGGCCCCCTTCGTCTCGCTCCGTGATGCAAAGGGCGTTTGGTCGGTCCTCCGGCCGCTTTTTGACGGACCCGCACTCACCGACGGGGCTTGGACTGCCCTCGTACACAAGCAGCGTGCAGCGCAGGAGGATTCGGACCATGCGTTGCTTTCCCCGCCCGGGGAAGGGGCGTTCTGGGCCGCTCGCCACGCGGCAGCGCGGGCCGCGCTTTCCACGGTGGCGCCACGGCACCCCACTCCGGGTGGCGTCCCGGCAGGCCGGATGATCGATACGCTCCTGCTTGAGGCACGGGGCGCCCTCCCCCTCCCTGGCCGCACCACGGACGCAGCATTCCTGCGCCGCGCCACCCTTGACGCCACGGGCCTTCCGCCGTCCGCCGAGGAGCTGGCCGGCTTCCTTGCGGATTCCTCCCCGGACAAACGCACGCGCGCTGTCGACCGCCTTCTAGCCGGGCCCGCCTGGGCGCACCAATGGGTTCCCTATTGGCAGGATGTGCTCGCGGAAAATCCCGCGATTCTCAAAGCCACGCTCAACAATTCAGGCCCGTTCCGCTGGTTTCTCTACGATGCGCTGCGGGACAACTGGCCGGCGGACCGCTTTGCCACGGCTCTGATTGCCATGGAGGGATCCGTGCTCAACGGTGGTGCCGGCGGCTTTAGCACCTCCTCGCAAAACGACCTCCCGATGGCGCACAAAGCGCAGATCGTTGCCTCGGCATTCCTGGCGATGGAAATGAAGTGTGCGCGCTGCCATGACGCCCCCACCCACCCCGTCGAACAGGGCGAGTTGTTCGCCCTTTCCGCCATGCTCAAGCGCGACTCCTTCAGGGTGCCGGAGACCAGCCTGACCAAGGGACTCAAGCCAAACAGCCACGTCACGGTCACCCTCAAGGCCGGGGAGTTGATCCGCCCGGTGTTTCCCCTTTTAAATTTCTCCAAGGAGCCCCTTCCCGGGGCGCTCCGCGACCCGGCCGACACCCGCGAACAGCTCGCCGCCATCCTCACCGATCCGCGCAACCCGAGGTTCGCCGAGGTGCTGGCCAACCGGATTTGGAAACGCCTCATGGGCTGGGGTTTCATCGAGCCGGTGGACGACTGGGATTCCCAAGTCGCCTCACATCCGGCGCTCCTGGAATGGCTGGGCCGCCACCTGGTGGAGCTCAACTACGACACGAAGCTGCTGGCACGGCAGATCATGCTTTCGGACGCCTACCAGAGACAAGCCGACCCGGCTGCGTTCAGGCCGTGTAAACCCGCGGACCGCCGGTTTGCCGCCCCGAGCCGCCGCCGCCTTTCCGCGGAGCAGATTCTCGACTCCCTCTTTTTTGTCGCGGGAAAAAACTTCGAATCGGAGGCGTTGAACTTCGACTTGGACGGCCGCCGCACCATCAAGGACTTCCTGAGCCTCGGCGACCCCGAGCGCGCGTGGCAACTGGTCGGACTCAGCAACGAGCGCGACCGCCCCTCGCTGGCGAAGCCCGTGGCCCAGGCGCTTGCCGACGTGCTGCGCGTCAATGGCTGGCGTGAATCACGACCCGAGCCAAGAACGGCGCGCGAGGATGCCCCCGACCTGCTCCAGCCGGCCATCATCGCCAACGGCGTCATCGGCTCGCGGATCGTGCGCCTCAGCGAGGACAGCGCGTTTACTGCCCTGGCTCTGGAGGCGTCCTCTCCGGAGGCATTTGCCCGGGCACTCTACCTCCGGATTCTCGGCCGCGAACCGGCCCCGCAGGAGCAGCAGCAGATTGCGGAGTTTGTCCGTGAGGGGTTCGGTTCTCGCGTGCTTCCCTGCAAGGAGAGCGAGCTCGCCCGGAAGCCACGTTTCACCAAGGCGGTGATGTGGAGCAACCACCTCCATCCGGATTCGACCACCGCCATCTACGAGGCCGAGGCCCTCCTCAGGGCGGGTGACCCGCCCTCCAAACGCCTGGCCACCGCATGGCGCGAGCGGGCCGAGGACGCGGTATGGGCCCTGCTGCTTACCCCGGAATTTTCGTTCCTCCCGTAGCGGCTTTTTGCGCCCAAAGGCTTCACGCATTCCACCCCTAGAACTTCCGCCCCATGAACCGCAGAGAATTCGTCCGCCGCGCCAGCCTGGCCTCCTGTTCCACGCTGCTCTCCCCGCTTTACGGCCAGAACCTTGGCGCCGCCGAGCCCGCCCTTCCCCCAGTTCCGGCCGGCAAGGCCGAGCATTGCATCATGATCTGGCTCGGGGGTGGCATGGCGCAGATCGACACTTTTGACGCCAAAAAGATACGCGGAGACGGCAAAAAGGTGGCCGGCTGCTACTATGACGCCATCGAGACTGCTATTCCCGGGGCCCTTTTCAGCGAGCACCTTCCCAACCTCGCCCGGCGCGGTGAGTTTCTGGCCCCCGTGCGCACCGTCCACCACAATGTCATCGACGAGCACGCCGCGGCCACCAACCGCATGCACACAGGCCGCCCGACCAGCGGGTCGCTGGTGTATCCCAGTCTGGGCTCGCTGGTTGCCGCCACAAAACGCCCGGCCGCGGATGGCATTCCTCCCTACGTTTTGATGGGTTACCCAAGCGCCACGCGCGGCCCGGGTTTCCTCGGACCAAAGGCGGGGTTTGTCTACCTCACGGACACCGCCAAGGGGCCGGAGGGCCTCAGCCTCCCACCGGACATCTCGACCGACCGGGCCGGAAGGCGCGAATCCCTCCTCGCCACGCTGCGCCGCGCCGCGGCTCCCGACGCAGGACGCGACCCCGCGCTCGCCGCCTACGGCGAGGCGCTGGACCAGTGTTTTGCCCTGCAGAACGGCGACTTTCTCAAGGCCTTCCAGCTTTCGGGAGAAGGGGACTCCACCCGTGCGGCCTTCGGCGATGAATTCGGGCAGCGCTGCCTGCTTGCAAGACGCCTGATTCAACGCGGAGTCCGGTTCGTGGAAGTCGGTTTCAATCTCAACTTTGTCAACGGCGCGGGGTGGGACACCCACAACGCCGCCCAGCTCGACCTGCACGTCCTCATCAAGGGACTCGATCACGTTCTTTCCACTTTGATCGACGACCTCAAGTCCCACGGGCTTCTCGAAAAGACGCTCCTCGTCGTCTCCGGCGAGTTCGGCCGACCTGCCGAGTTTGACTCCGGCGGCGGCCGCGGGCACCACGGCAAATGCTTCACCGTTCTGCTCGGCGGCGGCGGCATCAAGACCGGCCAATGCGTCGGTGAAAGCAACGAGCTCGCCATGGCGCCCGTCTCCGACCCGGTGTCGGTCCCGGACCTTTTTGCAACGATCCTCAACGCCATGGGCGTCGACCCCGCAAAGAAGCTGATGGACGGTGAGCGCCCCGTTCCCGTGACCGATGGCGGCCGCCCCGTGCGCAAGCTCTTCGTATAGCGGGCGGGCGGTCCCGACAGCACCCCAACCCGACGGCGCTCTGCCCTTGGCTGCGGATCCTGAATTCCGTTCACAACGCCTCCGCCGCCTGCGAGACTTACAAACTCCAACCACCCCCCCGTACCACCATGAGCCCACAACAAATCGCTGAATCCTTTGGCATCACTTTCACCGAGCAGACACCGGGATATTTGAACCTGTGCATCCGCTCAGGGAGCCAGCTTCTTACCTCGGGACACGTGAGCGATTTGAAGGGAAAGCTCGGCGCGGACGTCCAGACAGACGAGGGCTACAAGGCGGCGCGCAACTGCGCCGAGAAGATTCTCAACTCGGTCTGGAACTCCCACGGGACACTCGACGGGTTGCGGGTCATCAAGGTGCTCGGCTGCGTCAACTCCACGCTCGATTTCACCGACCAGCACCTCGTGATCAACGGGTGCTCCGACCTGCTTCACCAGATCTTCGGCAAGGAGGGCAACGGCTTCCACGCCAGAAGCGCACTGGGTTTTGCACAGCTTCCCACAGGCGCCGCCGTCGAGGTGGAGGCCATCTTCGAGATTCTGTAAAGCCGGCCGCGGCCGCGGCTCCGAGGCGACCGCCGGCTTTCGGCCCGAAATCAGACCACCTCTCAACGATAATCGGAGTTTGTTCGCCCCGAGGGGGCGTCAGATTTTGCGCAGGTCCGCACAGATTTTCTGAACAATGCGGGACGCTTCGACCAAGGGATTCCCTTCGCAAATCACCCAGAAAAATGACAGAGGTGGTATCAGACCCCGGCCCGGAGCGCGGCGATCCGCTCCTCGAGCGGAGGATGTGTGCTGAAAAACCTGCCGATCCCGCCGGTGATCCCGAAGGTGGCAATGCTGCTGGGAAGTGCGCCGGCCTGCATGCCCCCAAGCCGGGCGAGCGCGTTGATCATGGGCTGCTTGTCGTGCATCAACTGTGCGGCCCCGGCGTCGGCGCGGAATTCGCGCTGGCGAGAGAACCAGGCCACTACCATCGCTGCGGCAAAACCGAGCACGATATCCAACACGATGCTGGTCACCATGTAGCCGATGCCCGGACCGCTGCTGCGCTCGTTGTCCCTGCGCAAAAAATTGTCCACCGCAAACCCGATGACCCGGCTGAGGAAGACCACAAACGTGTTCATTACCCCCTGAATCAGCGTCATCGTCACCATGTCGCCGTTGGCGATGTGCGCGATTTCATGGCCGATGACCGCCTCCACCTCCTCGCGGGTCATGCCTTGGAGCAGCCCCGTCGAAACTGCCACCAGGGCCGAGTTCCTAAACGCGCCGGTGGCAAAGGCATTCGGCTCGCCCTCAAAGATCCCCACTTCGGGCATCCCGATTCCCGCCCTTTGGCTCAGCTTCCTCACCGTTTCCAAAATCCAGGCCTCGTCCGTGTCCTGAGGCCGTTCGATAACCCGGACGCCGGAGGTCCATTTGGCCATCGGCTTGCTGATTAAAAGCGAGATCAAGGCGCCGCCAAACCCCATCACTAGGGCAAAGCCAAGCAGGGCCCCCAAATCCAAATGGTGCGGGGTCAGGTACCGGTTGACCCCAAGAAGGCTGGCGACCATTCCCAACACCGTCACCACAAGAACATTGGTCAAAACGAAAAGGAGGATGCGTTTCATAACTCTGCGCCATCTTAGCGCGGGGCGGCCGCGTGGCCCATTTTTTTTGGGTCTTCGCTGTTTTCGGTGGGTACCTTCTTACTCGCTCCGAAGAGAGCGGGCAGTCATCCACAGATGGCTCAGATTTCCGCAGATGTTTTTATGGTTTCCACGGCGCTGCTCAAACTGAGAAATCTGCGGCTCGCAACCCAAAGCCGCCAAAGTTTAGTGTAGCGATTGGGGCGCTCTCGCTCCCGAAGGGGCCGGAGAACCACGGCGCTCGCACAGCGGGACGGTCTTGCGCCGGGGCGGGCGCCGTTTTTTGGGACAGACCGATGGCGGGGCTCGCGGAGCTCGCTTGCCGACCGGCTATCTATCGGCGGGCCCGCAGAGCCCGGTTGGCATGCCCCACTTTTGATAGAAAGGGATGCGAACATTTGACTGATGTGGCGTCCCAGGTTGAAGCGGTCCCTCCAAGGGCGAAGCCGCAAGCATCCGCAATCCCCGAAGCGCCAGCCCCCGGCGGCTCAGGGAGCGTTCAACTCGAGCTTCCAACCACTGGTTTGGGTCGCTGGTACCGCACCCATCTCGATCCAACCGGCGCCGCGCAGGGAGTCGTCCCCAGGGGGGCGTGCCAGCACCCCTGCCACAGTGCGTCGCACCTTTGTCACCGGCGACACGTAAGAGCCAACCCATTCACCCCGTGCCTTGTCCAGCCGTAGCGTCAAGGTCGGCTGCGGGTTGGTCGCGGAGTAGTTGGTTGCCTTCACCGTCCCCGTGCTTGAGACAATAATCGTCCAAACATAAGTCCCCTCCCCCGCCGGGTCCTCGGCAGTAAGGTACAGAGGAGGAATGGCCGTGGCAGAAACTGCGCTGTCCGACTTCAGGAATGCGAGCAACCCCGCTGCAGTGGAGCCCGTCCAGCGGCAGCTCGTGCCGTATTGGAAATCCAAAGTCTGTACTCCAGACCAGTTGAGGGCGGCAGTCCCGACGCTGCTCAGATCAAAGCGGAGATCCTCGTAAACTGGAACCTTGTTGGTCTTGGTGATGTGACAGGACTGCCGTTCCAGTTTGTCGTCTCCGGAAGAGGTCGATACAACCGCGCCCCAGAGCGTGCTGCCGTCGACCCGGCTGAAGCGCAACTGTCCCAGAAGGCTTTTGGTGGAAAGCGTGTTGGTCGAGGAAAGGGTCCGCCCCTCGTAAAACTGCGCGGTGACCGCATTCTTGTCTGTAGTGCTGAGGGTCGCCGAACCCGAACCCGTGGAGCCGCTCAACCGCGATGCCCAAAGGACCTTTCCTGTCGAGAGCACCTGCGCCAGAATCGTGGCGTTGTTGTCTGCCCCTGGTCCGCTGCCGTCCATCAACCCAAATTCGGATCCCAACACATACCGCCCAACCAGCGAGCTGAGATCCACCTTCGTGGCTCCCACCGTCACTTCGGTCAGCTTGGTCGCCCCACGGACCGCCCCAGAGCCCTGGCTCACACAGCCCTCCGCGGCATCCTCTGGCGCCACCGAGATGCGATCGCGCACGACGGCACCCAGTTCGATTGCGTCGCCAGAAAAATCCAGCTCCAGCTCCAGCGCCTGCCGGTTTGCCTGCGTGCCCAGGCCCAGCTTCGGGGCGCACACCAGCACGCTGGGATTCAACGCCGAAGGCGTGAAGGAGGAGGAGAAAGAGCGGATGACGGCGGTGTAGGTCCGCTCCGAACCGGGCGCACCCGACAACGCTGCGGCCTCGTTGTAAAGG
>CANJYI010000113.1 GCA_947478975.1 Chthoniobacteraceae bacterium | reverse complement strand
TCGGGATGTGACCCGGCTTCAGGCTTTGGAACAGGTGCGCCGGGAGTTTGTCGCCAACGTCTCCCACGAGTTGCGCACGCCGCTGGCGATCTTCCAGGGGTACGTGGAAACACTGCTTGAGATGCCGGACCTGCCGGAGGCGGAGCGGGTGGAGATCTACTCAGTTTTGACGCGTCATTCCAACCGGCTCAACGCACTGGTGGAAGATCTCCTGAGCCTTGCCCGACTGGAGGCGCGCAAGGACAGTTTCGCGTGGGAGGTTCTGGAACCTGGGGCTTTTGTGTCGAAGGTTGTACAGGATTGGAACGTCCGGGCCGTCGGTCGCGACGTCCACACCACACTGGATGTGGCGCCTGCGCTCGCAGAAGTGCGGCTTGACCGCCGCCGCGTTGAACAGGTGCTCTACAACCTTTTGGAAAACGCGCTCAAGCACACGCCCGCCGCCGGCGCGGAGGTCCTCGTGCGGGTTCAGCCTTCGGAGAACGCTTCGGTACGCGTGTCAGTTGAGGACAACGGTTCGGGCATTGCGCCCCGGGATCTGCCCCATATTTTCGAGCGCTTCTACCGCGCGGACAAGGCACGCGGCGCCGCGGGAGGTGGTGGACAAAGCGCCTCCTACAGCACTGGGCTGGGACTCTCCATTGTGAAGCACATCGTGGCCGCGCACGGGGGGGACGTCGGAGCGGAAAGCATCCAGGGGCGTGGTGCTCGGGTTTGGTTCAGGCTTCCGGCGGCTGTGGTTGGCGGGCATCAGCTCGGGGCGGTCCAGCTTCCGCAATAGCGGCGCGGCAGCCACTCATCAGGGCTGAGCGGAGAGGGGAACGACTACCCGCCGTTGGTTTTCTTGTTGGGCACCGGTGCGAGATAGGAGGGAGCGCCATGGGTGCGCAGCTTGCGCATGTAGAGCTTGTCTCCGCACGCAGCGTACAGGATATCCCCCTGGGGGCCGCCGAAGGCCAGATTAGCTACCTTGCCATTAGGCGTGGGCAGGATGCAGGCGACGCGTCCAGCTGGGTCGCACACTTGGATGCCTAGGCGGGTTGCCACAAAGAGGCGGCCTTCGTGGTCCACTTCGAGGCCGTCGGCACCCGCGTCGTCAGCGGTGTCCGGAGCCATGATTTGGAAGAACCGCTGTTTGGCGGCGAGCAGGCCATCGGCCTGAATCTGGTAGCTGTACACCCAGTGGCTGCGGGTGTCGGCCACATAGAGGAGCGACTGGTCCGGGGAAAGGGCGATCCCGTTGGAAAACTTCAGCCCCGTGTCCACGATCTGCTTGGTGCCGTCTTTTTGGATCAGCCAAATCTTGCTTGGGGATTTGCCATCCCAGCCGGGTTCGGTCACGTAGATCCTGCCATCGGAGCGCACGACCAGATCGTTGCCGCGGAAGCCCTCTGCGATGACCTCCATCGAGCCGTCCGTCTGGTAGGCGACGATTTTGTTCTCCCCGCCGGCGGCGGCGTAGAGGCGGCCGTCGGGACCGAAAGCCTGTCCGTCGCCCTTGCCGCTTTCCTCGACGAAGGTCTCAGCCTTCCCTGAGCCGTTGAGGCGGTAGGTTTTGCTGGTGGGGACGTCGTTGAAATAAAGCTCTCCCCGGGCGTTGGTCGCGGGCCCCTCCAGAAACTTGTGTCCCTCGCTGACCAATTCCCAGCCCTCCCCTGGAAGCAGGAGCTTTTGGAACGCATCCGAACCCTTCCCCGCCTTCACAGGCTGGGGCCAGTCCTTCCACAAAAAGCGCATCGCATCCGGGAAAATTACGGAGATTTCCTTTCCGTTGTGGCCTCCCACACCCCAAGAATGGGCCACCTCGTAGCCGGAGAAAGTCAGGGCCCGTTCTAGGGTCTGGTTGGCCATCCACCAATCCCCGAACGGATTGTTCAAGTCCTGCTCGCCGTCCTGCACAAACACGCGTAGCGGCTTGGGCTCGGTCTTGCGGATCAGCGAGGAGAATTTGTCGCCCCCGCGGATGTCGGTGAAGCTGCCGATGCCCGAGAACACGCGCCGAAAGAGGTCGGGGCGCTCGAAGGCGGCGTTGAGCGCGGCAATGGCTCCGGAGCTGTGGCCCCCGATGGCGCGGTCGTCGGGATTGGTTGAAAGGCGGATGGGCCGTCCGTCGGTGGCGGTCTTGGCCTCCACGGCCGGGAGCAGCTCGGTGGCTAGAAAGCGGGCGTAGTCGGGGGAAAGAGAGTCGTATTCGAAGGAGCGGTTGACGCGGTCGCCGGTGTCTGGCGCGACGGCCTTCACCCGGCCCGGCTGGACAAACACCCCGATGGTGACTGGCATCTCGCCCTTGGCGATGAGAGAGTCAAACACCTCCGGGGCCTTGTTCGCGACCCCATCTTGGTGGACGTAGAGGCACGCCGGCTTCGACGGGTTGTAGGCTGCCGGAATGTAGATCCAAAACTGGCGCGTCGTCCCCGGGAAAACCTTGCTGTTTTCGTGGGTGAACTGCAGCACTTCGCCCTTGGCGGGGGCGGGGCTGGGGGCTGTGGTTTGGGCGGCGAGGGTGGCGGGCAGGAGGGCTGCTGCGACGAGGGGGATGGCGTTCATCTAGAGGTGGCTGGGCAATGTTTTTGGGGAACAGGGATGGAGCTTGGTGTGGATCGGCGGGTGCCATCCCGCCGCGCTCACGCCAGCATAAAAGGGGGGTCAGGCGCCGCCAAGGCCGTAGGTTTCCCGGACCCAGGCGACGGCTTCTTCGTGTCCGTTCAATGCGCCCTCCAGTTGGCGGCTCTGAACTGCATCGAGGATCTCCTTGAAGCGGGGCCCGGCCTTGTGCCCCATCGCAAGAAGATCGCGGCCTGTGAGCAGCGGTGGGGGGATGAGGGGTTCCTGTGAAAACTCCTCAATTTTGCGCACGAGAAAATCGTAGTTGGAAAAGTCCTGATTGCTTCCCCCGCAGTCAACCCTGTGGAGGAGAAGTTCGTCCGGCATGGTGGGACGCGCCAGAAACCTCTTGAGACGGGAGACCCGCATTTGTTGCACGTCCTTGAAGGCCATGTGTTGGGCGATGCACTCCACGGTCGCCTCGATCTCCTTTTTGGGAAAGCGGAGGCGGGTGAGGATTTCAGCGGCCATCTCCGCACCGAGCTTGTCGTGCCCGTTGAAACGAATCCTGCCCTCGGCGGGATCCATGGAAAAGGTGGCGGGCTTTGCAATGTCGTGCAGTAGCACCGCAAAGAGCAGGGGAGTCGAGATTTCCGCCGGCAGGAGGCTGAGCATCAGGCGCGTGTGGATCCAGACGTCGCCCTCGGGATGAAACTGCGGCGGCTGCTCGCAGCCCTTGAGCGCCTCCATCTCAGGGAGAATTTGGTTGAGGAGTCCGCTCTGGTCGAGCAGGTCGAGTCCGCGGACGCGCAATGGGGAGTGGAAGGTTTTGAGGAGTTCGTCCCGGATCCGCTCGGCGCTCACCTCGACTATGGAGGTGGCATGCTTTTGGACCGCCTTCCAGGTGTTTGGTTCGATCTCAAAGCCCAGAACGGTGGCGAAACGGACCGCCCTAAGCATCCGAAGCCGGTCCTCGGCAAAGCGGGCCTCCGGATCGCCGATGGCGCGCAGGATTTTTGCCTCCAGGTCCGCCTGGCCGCCCACGTAGTCCCGCAACTGCGCGCAGATAGGATCATAGAACAGCCCGTTCACAGTGAAGTCCCTCCGGCGGGCGTCCTCCTCGGCGTTGGAGAAATGCACGGACTCGGGATGCCGCCCGTCGGAATAGATACCGTCCGAGCGGAACGTGGCGACCTGAAAGTCGCCGCCGTTTATCATCACCGAGATCACCCCAAACTGGGCGCCGACAGCCACCGTCCGCCGAAAGAGGGACTGCACCTGCTCCGGCCGGGCGCTGGTCGCGATGTCGTAGTCGTGGGGCGCCACGCCCCGGAGCATGTCGCGTACGCAGCCGCCCGCGTACATTGCCTCGAAACCGGCCTCCTGCAGTCGGTGGACAATGTCGCGCGCAGACGTCTCGCTAGGCTCCGGAATAGCCATCTTGTTTTGGCAGTCGGCCCGATGGCGGCTCTGCTGTTAGCGTTTTTTCTGAGTGGCGGCGGTGAACCAGTCGACCGTGGGTGCGGAGCTGCGTCCGGAGGAGTGGCGCTGCACGTCCCGTGGGTTTGCACCTCCGCCGGAGCCGGGAGCGCCCTTCGGGGCGCGCGGACCGATTTCCGGGTTGCTCTTGAGTGAGAGGGAAATGCGTTTCCGGGGAATGTCCACCTCAAGCACGGTGGCTCGCACGCGCTGGCCCACCTTCATGATGTCCGCAGGGTTCTTTACGAACTCGTCGGAGATCTGGGAGATGTGCACCAGCCCATCCTGGTGGACGCCTATGTCCACAAACAGACCAAACGCGGTGACGTTGGTGACGATGCCCGGCAGTTTCATCCCGGGGGTGAGGTGCTCCACCTTGTCGATTCCCTCCGCGAACGAGAACGCCTCAAACTGTTGCCGCGGATCCCTGCCCGGCTTGGAGAGTTCGGACAGAATGTCCTGCAGGGTGGGCAGGCCGATTTCGTCGGACGCGTATTTCTTCGGGTCGATTTGCGCCCTTTTGGCGGAGTCCCGAAGCAGGTCGCCCACCGAACACTTCGCGTCGGCCGCCATGCGGTCGACGAGAGCGTAGCGCTCGGGATGAACTGAGCTCGAGTCGAGCGGGTGCTCTCCGTCGCGGATCCGCAAAAAGCCCGCCGCTTGTTCGTACGTCTTGGGGCCGAGGCCTGCGACCTTGAGCAGTTCCTTGCGCGACTTGAAGGGGCCGGTCTCGTCGCGGTGCGCGACGATGCTTGCGGCCGTGCGCAGGTTGAGGCCGGAGACATAGGCGAGCAGATGCTTGCTGGCCGTGTTCAACTCCACGCCGACCTTGTTCACACAGGAAATCACCACGTCATCGAGGCAGCGTTTGAGCGCATTTTGGTCGACGTCGTGCTGGTACTGGCCGACGCCGATGGACTTGGGGTCCAGCTTCACCAGCTCTGCCAACGGATCCATGAGACGGCGGCCGATGGACACAGAGCCCCGGACCGTCAAGTCGTGGTTGGGAAACTCCTCTCGGGCCGCTTCGCTGGCAGAATAGATGGAAGCGCCGCTTTCGTTAACCATCACCACCGGGATGTTGCTGGGGAGGCCCAGTCCGCGGATGAACCCTTCGGTTTCGCGCGACGCGGTGCCGTTCCCGATCGCGATGGCTTCCACCTTAAATTTGCTCACCACCGCCCGTACCATGCCGGCGGCTTCCTGCTGCTCCCGTTCGCTCTTCTCGGGGTAAATGATGTCGTTGGCCAGCAGCTTGCCCTGTCTGTCGAGCAGCACGACCTTGCACCCGCTCCGGAAGCCGGGGTCAATGGCCAGGACGGTCTTCTGCCCCAGCGCAGGAGCCAGCAGCAGTTCGCGGAGGTTGTCTGCGAAAACGCGGACGGCCTCTTCGTCGGCAATCTTCTTGAAGTGGACCCGTGCCTCGCCCTCCATCGCAAAGCCTAGAAGCCTCTTGTAGCAGTCCTGAACCGCGGTCTTCACTTGGAGCCCCGCGGGCGAGCTGTTCTTCACAAAAATCCCTTCCAGAATCCCAACCGCCTGCTCTTCGGGAGGCGTGAGGCGTGTGAATAAGAAGCCCTCTTCTTCACCGCGGCGCATCGCCAGGATCCGGTGCGAGGGCGCCTTAATCGCCGGTTCGCTCCAGTCAAAATAGTCTTTGAACTTGGCACCCTCATCTTCCTTGCCGGAAACGACCTTGGAGCGAATCACGCCCTGGTGGATGTAGAGTTCCCGCAGCTTGGAGCGAGCGCCTGCGTCGTCGTTGATGCGTTCCGCCAGAATGTCCCGTGCCCCCGCCAAAGCCCCGGCCGCGTCGGGCACCTCCTTGGCCGCGTCCACAAAGGCAGCGGCGGCCAGTTCGGGGTTGGTGTCCGGGGCCTGCGCCCAGAGCAATTCGGAAAGCGGCTCCAGACCGCGCTCGCGTGCGATGGTGGCCTTCGTGCGCTTCTTGGGCCGGTAGGGCAGGTACAAGTCTTCCAGAGCCGAGAGGGTTTCCGAGGCCTCGATCTTGCCCTTGAGAACATCGGTCAACAGGCTGCGCTCCAGGAGCGAATGCAGGATGGAATCCCGGCGCTTGTCGAGTTCGGCGAGCTGCTCGAGTCGGTCGCGCACCGCGGTAATTTGGACTTCGTCCAGTTCGCCGGTCTTCTCCTTGCGGTAGCGGGCGATGAAGGGAACGGTGCCGCCTTCCTCGAGCAGAACGGCAGTGGCTGCGACCTGACGCACGTCCAGTTTGAGTTCCTGGGTGATTTTGAGAATGTGCTTTTCGATCATGCGGATAGGGGCTGGTAGGGTAATTTTGTGGTGCTCCCGCGGGGAGTCAACCGGAGGTTGGTGTCTTTTGGCGCGAGCCGGCTGGAGGCGGGCCGCCGGATGGGGGGCGAGGAATTGCGGGCAGCAGAAAGGGCAGCTCCCTTGGCGTCCAGCTCTGCCGGAACTTCACCTAGGGGCTGCCCTCGTCCTCCGCTCACACGGGTTTCTTCAACCGTGCGCTCGGCTAGCCTTCGATCTTGTTGCCGGTCCGCTTCCGCAGATTGGCGTCGAGGATCTTCTTGCGCAGGCGCAGGCTCTTTGGCGTCGCCTCCACGTATTCGTCTGGCCCGATGTACTCGATGGAGCGTTCCAGCGTCATCACAAGCGGCGGCTGGAGCGAAATGCCCTTGCCGTCACCCTGCGAACGCATGTTGGTGAGCTTCTTGGCCTTGCACGGATTGACAGGCATGTCTTCGGGGCGGGCGTTTTCGCCGATGATCATGCCCTCGTAGATCTCCTCTTGGGTGCCGATGAACAGGCGACCGCGCTCCTGGATGGTTTCCAAGGCGTAGGCCGTGCTGATTCCGCCTTCCATGGCTACGAGCACTCCGTTGTTACGGGAAGGAATCTCGCCCTTGTGCTCGGCGTATTCCTTAAATAGGTGGGACATGATGCCGTGGCCCTTGGTGCAGTTGACCAAGTCGGTTTCAAACCCGATCAAGCCGCGTGTCGGTGCGACTGCCTGGACGCTCACCGTGGTGGCCAAATGTTCCATGCTGACAATTTCAGCCTTCCGCCCCGCGAGGGACTGGAGGATGTCGCCCAAGTTCTCAGTCGGCACTTCCACGTACACCGATTCCATCGGCTCGAGGATGCTGCCGTTCTCTGCCCGGCGGAAGATGACTTCCGGACGGGAAACGAGGATCTCAAAGCCTTCGCGGCGCATTTGCTCCACCAAAATGGCGATCTGCATTTCTCCGCGCGCCTTGATCTCAAAGTGCCCTGCCGCGTCGGTTTCAGCCACCTGGATGGACACATTGGTGCGGGATTCGCGGATGAGACGCTCCTTGACCTGGCGCGCCGTGAGCAGCTTGCCTTCGCGCCCTGCCAGCGGTCCGTCGTTGATGCAGATACGCATCGTGATCGTCGGAGGATCAATGTCTACGAAGGGAAGAGGTTCGCGGTTGTCCGCGTCCGTGATGGTTTCCCCGATGAAGACGTCTTCAAATCCGCAGATGCCGACGATGTCGCCCGCAGAGGCTTCCTGCAGCTCGATCTTCGCAAGGCCCTGGTGCCCGAAAAGGGCGGTGACAGTGCCCTTTTCCCGGATGCCGTTGGCGTGCATGCACCAGACGGTTTCGCCCTTGGCGATCTTTCCGGAAACGATGCGCCCGTAGGCGATCCGGCCGAGGTAGTCCGAGTAGTCCAGGTTGGAGACGAGGAACTGGAGGTAGTCAATGCCGGTGGCCCTAGGTGCCGGGATGTGTTTGATGATCGCATCAAAAAGTGGCACCATGTCGGAGCTTTCCTGATCGATTTCAAGCTTTGCAAAGCCGTCACGGGCGCTGGCGTAGACCACTGGGAAGTCCAGCTGCTGGTCGTCGGCTCCCAGCTCCATGAAGAGCTCGAACACCATGTCCAGCACCTTGTGGGGGCGTGCGTTTTCACGGTCGATCTTGTTGATGACCACGATTGGCTTGGCTCCGTTGGCTAGGGCCTTCTTGAGCACGAATTTCGTCTGCGCCTGGGGGCCGTCATGGGCGTCCACCACCAGCAGCACCCCGTCGATCATTTTCATGATGCGCTCCACTTCCCCACCGAAATCGGCGTGGCCGGGAGTGTCGACGATGTTGATGTGGTGGTCCTTGTACCGG
>CANJYI010000112.1 GCA_947478975.1 Chthoniobacteraceae bacterium | reverse complement strand
GTTTTGTTCACCTGCGTTGATACATCAACGCAACCACAGGAGGCAGCTATCCATTACCCCCCTAAAAACGGCGAAGCCTTGGGGGGTAATGGAGAGCGGGGCCACCTAATTTCTCCAAGCTTCGCCCACAGATTCTGCCGAAGAACCAACAAAATGAGCGGCATCGCTTTTCGCCCTGTTGCCGCAACTCGCTCGCTCGGTGTTATCGCGGGGCGCGTTAAATGGACGAGATCACCCGCAGGCAACCCATTTGAGAACTGGTCTGAGCCGCTCGTGACATCTTCCCAAAACCCAGTTGGCCAGACAAAAGCTCATGAATGTAGACACCTCACCGTCAGCGATAGCGCGCATGCTCTGTTCCCCCCGAACCGGGCGCGTTGCCCGCGCACTCATTTGGTGGACGGTTTGCTGGCCTTTTCTCCTCGCACAAGGCTTCACAGGGTCGCACGCGCTGCTTGCATCAAATGTTTCCGCGGAAAAAATCATTTCAAAGAAGAGCCTCCAGGCTGTGGCGAAAATCTTTTTTGAAGCGGATTTTAATTTAGCAGCTGGAGACGAAGCGCGGGCGCACGAACTTTACACGAAGGCGGCGGGTTCGGGACCTTTTTCCACAAGCTATGTGTACGCCTACCTCGCGACCAAGGGGCAGAGCGAACAGCTTTTTTGGAAAATAGAGGCGGCGAAAAAGGGCGAGATGCCCGCCTTACGCCAAGCACTGGATCAATTGTACCTTGGCAGGGCTGATTTTCACACGGACCCGCAAATTGCATGGGATCTCTACCAGACGGCAAAGAAGGCCAACCTAGAGGGAACTTTTGAGCAGGAAGCTGATATCGCCTCCCTACTCAAGATGGCGGTTGCAGCCGGACCGTTCGATACTGTTGCGTTTCTCAGGGAACACTCTCTGGCGCGCCAAAAGGTCGAAGGTGGAGAAGAGCCAAATCCGACCATGGGAAAAAATCTGCAGCCCTATGCTTTCTGGGAGATGGCGGAAAGCGCTTCGGTTGACGGGATTCATGGAAAGGCCGATAGCAGTCTTGTCTTACAACTCGTTGCCCGCGGGCCGGCAACTCTTTCCGAGAGGCTGTCAGCCGTGAAGGCTGCCCATAAAACATGGATGAGCGGCAGGCAATCTGGTTTCAAGCTCTTGGACCACATTAGTCCTGATAAAGCGGCGGAGTACGCCGAGCGTCGTGCGCGTTCACCACACCCACAGGGTGATGGAAATGACGATCTAATGGACAAGGTTGAAGAAGCCGATCGGCGACGTGAACGCCTGGAAGCAATTTTGAAAGATCCCCGTTCACTCGAGATTACTTTAAAATGTTTTGCATCTTCGCACGACAGGAAGCTTCGTTTTACGAATTGGAACTCGGGAATGGGAGGAACATGCCCCACCTACTACGTAGCAGGCCAATTTCAATCGCCAAACGGAGCAGTTGGAGTTGTTGACGATGCAGATGGGTTCGGACCGATTAGTAGGATAGAAACCGTTATCACGAACACAAAGCAGTGTGTTTATTTGATTTTCTCAGGCCAGAGAGTTTCTTTACAATCATACGTAGACAATGTCTACGCAATTAGCATAACGGACGATGGAATTAAGTCGCTGCCCTTCTTTAAAACAAAAAAAGGATCTCTAACCAACATTACCCTCTCGCAGAAATCGGACGGAACATTGCTGTGGCAGCCGGCAGACGTAAAGTTCTCAAAAGAGAATGGCGGAACGCTTTTGATTCCACTTATATCAGATGGTCATGGGTTTTCAGGAAAGTTTTTAAAGTACATATTTAATGGCACCGGCCTTAACTACAGCGGTGTTCAGTAAGCGCCAAGGCTCGAATATCCTTGCTGGATTCACGTCGGTCGTTGCTGCTCGTCGCATTCAATGTCTTCACGTCCCCAAAGCCCTGCGGGTTGATCCTTGCGTGGATGTGTTCGATGAACCGTTAACACGCATTCGCCTTTCCGCAGATTCTCGATCGTGACTGCGACGTGGACCGCCGCACGATGTTTCACCAGCCGCATCCTTTTGAATGCCGCCTCATGGGCAGCGCGGCGCAGGACATGGCCGACGTCGCCTGCGGACGCCTCGACGCCTCCATCGTATCCGTCCGCCGCTCCCCATGCCTTGACGCGGGATAGCCCGGGTTGTGGCGTGGAACTGTCCACATGGGGACTTACCCAGTAATATTCAAAGCTAGGGTCCCTCCTACCGAAACCGGATGACAATCCAAAATTGCCTCCCAGACTCGGGACAGTGCATCGTCTGGGAGGCGGGCCGCTGGTTCCCCCCCTCTTCCCCATCCCCCACGCCATGCCTCCCACCCGCAAGCCCCCTAAGCCGACGGAGCGCCCCGATCTGGAAAGAGAGCTCCTCTTCAGCCAGTTGAGCGCCGACTCGGCCTTCTATCAAATCTTCAACCACCTCCCCGACGTCGCCTTCTTCGCCAAGGACGCGCAGTGCCGCATCATTGGGGCAAGCCGTCTCTTTTTTGAGCGCTTTGGTTTTCACACCGAGACGGAGATTCTGGGCAAGGACGACTTCGAGCTCTTCCCCCGCACGCTCGCCGAAACTTTTCGCAAGGACGACGAAGCCGTGCTGGCCTCCGGACAGCCACGGCTCAATCTGGTGGAGCTCTTCTTCAACCGTCAGGGGCTTCCCGACTGGTACATCACCAACAAGCTCCCCCTGCGCAACCGCGACGGTGCCGTCGTCGGCCTGATGGGCACCACCCACAGCTACGAAAGTCGCAAGGCTGTCCTGCGCCCCTTCCTGCACTTGGAACGCGCCGTCGAATACATCCGCGCCCATTTCCGGGAGAAGATTTCCGTGGAGAAGCTCGCCCAGCAGCTCCACCTTTCTCCAAGGCAACTCCACCGCAAGTTCGTCGAGACCTTTGGCGTGGGGCCCCAGGCGTTCATTCTGAAGTTGCGCATACAGGCGGCTTGCGATGCGCTCCAGGACGAGAACCAGCTCATCGCAGACGTGGCCGTCTCAGTCGGTTTCTGCGACCAAAGCTCCCTCACCCAGACGTTTCACCGGCTGCTGGGCCTCACCCCCCGGCAATACCAACTCCAGTTCCGCCTGCGCCGGAGCTGAGCCCCGCATACGCCGAGACTCCCTCACACAAAAAAGCCCCCCGCCCCGCGATGCGGGAACGGAGGGCTTTTCGTCAAACAGGCGACACGCCAGAGCGCCCGCTATTTGGCTGAAGCGTGCTGGTGCGCGCCATGTGCGGCGGCCACACCTGCAGGCTGGGCGGACTCAGGGTTTTTCTGGAGGTAATCCTCCACGTCCTTTGTCACGATGAGTTTGCCCCACATGATCATCCAGTGCCCGGGGAAGGTGCAGACGTACTCGTACTCGCCGGGGGTTTTGGGAGCGGTCATTTTGAGCGTTTCCTTCTGACCGGGCTCCAACAAACGGGTCGCTTCAAGCACCCGGTTGTCCTTCTCCGGCACATAGGGACGGCCCTTTTTGTCGAGCTGCGTCGGGCTCTTGGTCTGTACGGCTTCCGCCACAGCCTGGCGGGAACCAGGGTTGACCACCAGCAGGTTGTGCGGCATCACGTCGGTGTTTTCCACGATCATCTCAAACGGCTTACCCGCCTCCACCACGATCCGGGGTGTGTCGTAACGCATCTGCTCGCGCACCGTCTTGACGACAAACACGCTCACGCCCAGACCGCGTAGCTCCTTGCGCACGGCAAGCTTCGCACCGTCTTCGAGCAGCCCAGCCAGCTCTGTCGCCGTCTGGACGGTCTCCACATACTGCTGGGCCGTGCGCTTCTCCGCGGGCACAGTCTTCGCCCAGGCCAAGAGGCTTTCCACAGCAGGGCCGGCTGCCGCCTTGTCCCAACTCTCACGCGGCAACTGCATGACGGCGCGCGCTGCGAGGGTCCGCTCCTCGCCCTTGGCGAGAAAACCCGCAAGGGTGGCAAAACCGGCCTTCGCATTGGCGGGGCCCATGAGCGGTAAGGCGTGGACAACCGCCGAACGCGTGGCGCGCGGCAATTTTTCGTCGGCAAGCAGTTCGGAGAGGATCGGCTGGAACTTCGCGCGCAGACCCGGATCGGCGATGAAGCCGATCGCATCGAGCAGCGCGTTGCGTTTGGGCTCGTCCGAGGCCTGCTTCCAGGTGACCTGGGCGTCGGCATCGGCGAGGATCAGCGCGCCCCAGGCGGAACGCCGAACCTGCCCCTGCGCGGCTTTCGCCGCGATTGCAGCAAAGGCTGGGCGGGCTGCGGCCAGCTTCGTCGGCGTAGTAGTGGCGATGAGCTTGCCAAGTTCCTCGGCCGCCGCATTACCGGCACCGCCCTTGGAATCCAGACGCCCAAGCAGCGCCGCAATCTCGGCCTCGCGCGAGAGCCCGTGAAGCTTGGCGAGTTCCTGCACCGCCTTCTCCCGGGAGCCGGCATCCGTAGCCTTGCGGTCCACTCTTGCCAGCAAAACGTCCTCGCTGGCGGGCATCTCACGCAGTTCGCCATCGGTGGCCTTTTCGATAAACGCGGCACGGGCCGCAGAATCCGAGGGCATTACATACTCGCTGCTGATGCTACGCAGCTGCTTGTGGGTTTCCTTGAAGCAGTAGTCGATGTAGTAGTCAGTCGGATTCTTCAGCACGGTGAACGCCGCTTCCAAGGCAACGGGCAGGTCCGCTCCCTTGAAGAAACTGGCCACACGCACCGCTTCGAGGCGCACCCGCATGCTTTCATCCGACGCGGCTTTCTTCACGATTTCGGCGGCGCCGGGAACCCTGTCCCGCCAGTAACCGACCACGCGTAAGGCCTGCGCCCGGGCTCGGGGCTCGGGCGATTTCAGCACGTCCTGCAGGAGTTCCAGATTCACAGAGTCATGCCACTGATGCACCCAGAGCGCCTCCAAACGGTCGTGCTCATAGGTCTTCGCCCCCTTATCCAAGGCCTTCTCCCACTTCTGAACGGCCGCGATGACCTCCTTGGAGTCCTTCGTCCCCAGCTCGATCTTGGCGCGCATGCGTACGTCGTCCTCATGCTCGCTCAGGAGCGCCACCAACTTATCGACGGGCTCGCCGGCGATCGCCTTGGGCACAAGCAGGGGCCGCTCAGGAAAGGTGATCCGGTAAAGACGTCCATGCTGGTGGTCCCGGTTGGGATCCCGCAGGTGATGCTGCAAATGGCCGATGAGCATCTGCGACCAGTCCATGAAGTAGAGCGAACCATCTGGAGCCACCGTCACGCCAGAGGGACGAAAGTTCGGGTTCTTCTCAATGTCGGTGGTCACCAGATGTTCCAGTGTCTCCCCCTTGATTGCGGAGCCTTCGTCCGTGAGCTTGGCGCGGAAGATCCCATGGATGCTGATGACGTTCGTGTTGAGAAACAGCCCCTGCCAGTCGTCGGGAAAATGACGGCTCGAGAGGATCGCGGTCCCTGGACACGGCCGCGAGGGACGCGCCCAGAACTGTTGCATGCCGGGATGCGCGCCCGAATCCAGATGCCCCGAGAAGGCGGGCCCGAAGTAGTTGGCATTGCCTGTCGCATCGGTCACCAAGTCGTTGCCCCAGTAGTCGAACACCCGGCCGTGCGGATTGGCAAACCCGTAGGGAGCATGACGCATAAACTTGCCGGTGTTGGGTTCAAACCGGTAGATCGCTCCGTTTACATTGCGCACCGGCCCGTTAAATGTCTCCACATTGGTGCGATGGAACACCCCGTCGCTCAGGTACATCGCGCCGCCCGGTTCGTAACAGATCGAGTTGGTCTCATGGTGCGAATCGGCCGCGTCCAGACCGTGCAACACCCGCTCCTTCCAGTCTGCCTTGCCGTCGCCGTCGGTGTCCCGCATGTACCACAAGTCGGGCGACTGCATCACAATGACGCCGTCTTTGTAGAGTTGGAAACCTGTCGGACAGTTCAGTCCGTCCGCGAAGGTGGTGCACTTCTTGGCCTTGCCCGTCTTGGGATCGAGGTCGAACACGAGCAACTTGTCGTAGTTGGTTGTGGTCGGAGTCGTCTCCGGATAGGTGGGCCAGGCTGCAATCCAGAGACGGCCCTTGGTGTCGAAGTTCATCTGCACCGGGTTGACCAATTCGGGGAAGGTTTCCTCGGAGGCCACCAACTCCACCTTGCAGCCGGCGGGCAGCGTGAGGTGCTTGATCGCCTCCTCGCCGCTCATGTAGGGCACGGGCTCCTTGCGGTTGGCCGGGGTCGGATCCACGGGAGGAAGATTGTCGTCCTTGACCTGTGCAGGCTTCCCGTTGGCAACCGCCCAGACGGCCTTGTCACGGTTTGAGGTGAGCACGTCGCGTTGGGCGAGTTCCTGTCCGACGATGTGGGCGTTGGTCACCCCCTCGTAGGCGATGCGCGAACGCCCGCCAAAGATGTTGTACTGGTCGACGGTGCGGTAGCGGTGGTGCCACTGGACGTTTTTCTCCAGAATCGCGCTGCGCAGGCTGGCCGTGGCGGAAAAATCAGGTGCCTCCTTTCCAAAGATCTCCCTGAACTGGATGGGGGCCATTGCCTTGTCGCCCTCCTCCTTCAGGTGGATCCCGTTCATGGTCAGCGGCTCGGCGCTCTTCTTAAACAGCTCGAAGCTGGCTGCAAAAAGATCCACAAACTGGACCCCGTGCTCCTTGGCCACCTCGGCCATCGCCGCCGTGTACAGGGCTAGGTTGCGGTTGTTGGCCACACCGTCCGAAAAGTGGGGGCTCTTGAGGTTTTCTTGGGCGATCGGGGAAAATAGAACCACCCTGGGCTTGCCCTTGCCGTAGTCGGCCGAGACAAGCTGCTTGAGATATTCTGCGAGATTCTTCTTAAAGTCAGCCACCCCCGCCTCGCCACGGAAGGACTCGTTGAAACCCCAATAGGCCAGAATTACGTTGGCGTGGAACTCCGCACCCGATGTGTAGATCACCTCCGCCTTGCCCACGGTGGCCTTCAGCTCGCCGGGAACCATGTTCAGGAAGTACTCGGTGGTGGGTACTTCGTCGGAACGGGGGTGGAGATTGACCTCGTCCGCGGCGAACCCAAGGTTGCGCACCGTCAGGTTGAGTGATGGATGAGCCTTGTGGATCAGGGTCTCCAACCAGGCATGATGCTGCTGGCGGTCGGCCAGACCGCTACCGACAATCGCGATGTGGTCATCTTTTTGGAGAACCAACGCTTCGGCGCGCATTGGAAAAAGCGCGGCAGCCGCGGTGACAAATACGGAGCTAAGGACGTACGGAGTTTTTTTCATGAGCTGAGGGCAACTAGGGAACAAACTGAGAAGCGGATACTACAGGGTTCAACCTGCAACAGGGAAGTCCCGTAGCCCCTATTTAGACAGGGCGGGCTCGGCCGCAACGGGTTCTCTGTAGGCCAGCCTGAAATACACTCCTACCGCAGCCACGGCCCCGGCAAGCACGCCCCAGTAAAGGCCCCAGCGGGTTTGGCTCCCCTCCTCGCACCAACTCCGGAGCGCCCCGCACCCCAGATACCCGAGCAAATTACCAAATCCACTGATGAGCAGGGTCATCAGAGCCTGCGCCCGGAACCGCATCTCCTTCGGAATCCGCTCCTCAATGTAAATCTGGGCCGGAATAAAAAATAGGGTGAAGCAAATCCCGTGCAGAAAAACACCGGCTACCAACCCCCAAATACTCCCCGTGGCGAACAACAAATAGCGAAGCAACCCCACGGCGATCGCCGCGTTGAGAAGCGTGGGCAGCCGCACCTCCATGAGCAGGCGGGCCATGGCATACATCGAAAGGGCCTCTGAAACCTGCCCAAGCGACATCACCGCGCTACCCCCCTGTACGCCCAAATCATGCAGATGCATGGGGGTGTAGGGGTAAAACGCCGCCAACGGAATGCTAAGCAGCCCCGCACCAATAAACACCGCCCTATGCTGGGGGTCCCGCAACAGCGAAAAAGTTTCCAACCCGAAGATCTCCCTCCATCCAAACGGCCTGCGCGCCGCCTGAGGCGCACTTGACGGCAGCAAAAACGTAAACGCAGCCACTCCCAACCAGGCCAGAGCCGCGGCAAAGCCGGTCACCGTAGAACCGTCTGCGTGCAGAACCATGCTCACCAACAGACCGGCAAGCATCCACCCGTAGGTACCCCAAACCCGTAAGGGGCCAAAATGCCTCCCTGGTTCCCGGAGCTGGCCCAACACAATCATAGAGGTCAG
>CANJYI010000111.1 GCA_947478975.1 Chthoniobacteraceae bacterium | reverse complement strand
GGAAATCCCGCTCTGATCGCTGTAGGGCATCAGCACAAGGTAGCGCCCTGGCAGGGAGATGTTGGTGGTGATCCGAGGTCCCTTGGTGGAAATTGGACCCTTTGTCACCTGCACCAGAACCTCGCTCCCTATGGGATATATGTCTGGGATGTCCTTTGCGGAGATGCGCTTGTTGTTATTGGCACGCTCGGCGCCGCCACGCTCCACCTGTTCGACCCCGCTGTCCAGGGCGGCTGGCAGGGCGTCCCAGAAGTGGAGGAAGGCGTTTTTCTCAAAGCCGATGTCCACGAACATCGCCTTGAGGCCATGTTCAATGTTCTTAACCCGCCCCTTGAAAATTGACCCGACGATGTTGCGGTCGGTCTGGCGTTCAATCGAGTACTCCTCAAGGATGCCGTTTTCGAGCAAGGCAACCCGGCGTTCGAGCTTTTCGGAACTGATTACGAGGGTGTTACCGGTCCGCCGTGGGGCGAAACCGAGAAGGCGTTTGACGCGTTCGGTCATGGATAAAAGTCTGGGAAAAAGGTTAAAAAACACTGGAAATTAGCGGGCTGCTTTACCCGGGGGTGTTGGGGGTGTTGAAACGGGGGGACTTGTCTTTCTAGGGCCGAACATCCGCTCAAAAAAGCTTCTTTTCTCATTGGCCTCGTCCAAAGCCGCTTTTTTAGAGACGCTCCCCCGCTCGTCCGCATCCGGTTTGATGTCCGGGGCAGCATCAGCTTCCGCCGCGGAGGGCTTCTTGCGCACAGGCTTGGCTGCAGGTTCAGCATGATGGTCGGCCGTCTCCCGATCCGCCGCCTCCCCGGTATAAATCGGCCCGCTCTTATAATTCACCTCGTCCACCTGCGCAAAACTACCCACAGCCGGATCCAGCCAGCTCACCCCCGGGTCGTAACCCTTCTCGAGGGCGAGAGATTGCTCTAATATTCGCTGGGCAATTGGAGCGGAAACCCCGCCCCCGGACTTCGCCCCCTGCACAAACACACATACCGCAAACTTGGGCTGGTCGTAGGGTGCGAAGGAAATGAACCACGTGTGGTTGTCCTTCTCCTTCTTTCCATTGATCTCCCGCCAAAACTGGGCCGTCCCGGTCTTGCCAGCGACCTCCACCCCATTGACTTTCGCCTTTTTCCCCGTGCCTCCGGGCTCGTTCACCACCTTCCACATTCCGCGCCGCACCAACTCCATCTCCTCGTCCGAAATTCCAGAGTCATGCAGATCCGCCCTCAAAAGCGGTTGGGGCGACACCAACAACTGGCCCGTCTCAGGGTCGAGCACGTCCTTCCCATCAATGTCCACCACGCGGGACACCAACTTTGGGACGAAAGACTTTCCGCGATTGGCAACGGTCGCCGCGACAAAACACATCTGCAAGGGCGAGGCCTCCACCGCGCCCTGCCCGATAGCGACGTTGGCCGTATAACCGTTGGACCAGCGCTCCTGCGGGCTGACGACCTTGAGCCAGTCCGGCCCGGGAACCAGTCCGGGATCCTCCCCCGTCAAGGGCAAGCCGCTGCGCTGGCCTAATCCGAGGGCCTGCCCGATGGCTACAATCTGGTCAATTCCAGCGGCATTTCCCCACTGGTAGAAGAATGCGTTACAGGAGAACTTGAGGGCGTCGGGCAGGCCAAGCATCCCGTGGGGGGCCTGGTGTTTTTCCATCACCCAGCACTTCATGAACTTGTTGCCGTAGGAAACCCCGCCCGAACAACTGAAGGTATTTTTAACGGTGAGTCCCTTTCGAAAACCGGCCAGAGCCGAAACCGCCTTGTAAGTGGAACCCGGCGCGTAGCCCTGGATCGCGCGGTTGGTCAGGGGATTGGTGTCGTCGGTGCGAATCCGCTGCCAGTCCTCCTTGGTGATGCTTGGGATAAATACGTTGGGATCGTAGGACGGAACGGAAGCCATCCCCAGCAGCTCCCCGTTATTGGGGTCCACCACGACTGCGGCGGCGCGCCCGACGCCAGCGTCCCTGAGCGCGCGCTCGACGATGTACTGGATCCGGGCGTCGATGGTCAGGTACACGTGGTTGCCCTGCCGGGGTTCAATCCGGCGCACCTCGGTTTCGATCACGCCCTTGACGTTGCGCTGCAACACGCGCATCCCGGGGGTGCCCCGCAGCCAGCGGTCCATGTTGAGTTCGATCTGCGATTTGCCCTCCGCATCGGGCTGGTAGAAGGTGTACTTCTTGATGTCAGGCAGCTTGTCGATGTCCAAGGGGGCTCCGACATACCCCAAAAGGTGGCTGGCCAGGGCGCCATACAGATACTGACGCACCGGACGGACGGCGATCTCCACCCCCGGCAGCCCCACATCATTTTCGGAAAAGCGGGCGATCGTTTTGAAATCCAGCTCCTCAATGTAGGTGAAGGGCACCTCCGTGTCGTTCCGGTAATGCCTTTGGAGCCGGACCGAATTGTAATCCCTCGCCAAGTCCAAATCCCGCAACCTCGGGATGATCGTGCTGTTGACGATCTGCACCACGTCCTCCTCGCGCTTTTCCTTGAGCATCTGGCGCACGGGAGCCGTGTAAGTGGCCACCGGCGGCTTGCCATACTGCTGGCGGTAGCCCCGCACCATATCGGGCAGATAGAAGTCCACCTCCCAGCTGGCCCGGTTGCCCACCAGCGTCAAGCCGTTCCTGTCGCGGATTTCGCCGCGAACCGAGGGGATGCGTACCGTGACCTCGGAGCGGGAAGCAATCCGGCGCGCCCAGCGGTCCCCGTGTGCCACCTCGAGCCACCAAAGTCGCCCCACCAGAATCGCAAGGGCCGACACCATCACAAAGGCCAGGAAATACAGACGTAACTCTTGGTCCGGCCCGCTGCTCGAGCGTCTGGTGTTTTCACGGCTCACAATGACACGCCCTCCCTTTCCGGCCGGTAGTGCTGGTGCTTCATCAGCCGGCTGACGTAGCCGAGTGACATGAACACAAAAGGCGAAAACACCAGAGCCACCACGCCCGCCCCCAGAATCCGCCCCCAGATTTCAGGATTGAACTCAAACCGGAGGGGTTCTCGGCGGAGCGAGATCATCAGGTATTCCGCCAGAACCAGCACGGAGGTTGCAATTCCACTGAAAAGACAGTGCACCTCCCAGCGGCCCCGCAAGAAAAGCGGCCGGAGTCCGCTCATGATGATTCCGAGCAGAGCATAAACGATCACCGACCAGCCCACCCCCAGCTCCACCGTGTCCTCCACCCACTGCGCATGAAGCAGGTCCCAGATGAGGCCGCTCAAAAACGCCAGAAAAAGCATGCCCCCGGTGGAAAACGACAGGGCCCCGTACAGAAAAACCAAAGGCATGAGGAACACACGGGCGCCCCAAGGCGGCACCACACCCAAAAAATGCTGGGCCACCGTCGACAACACCAATGCCGCTATAATGAAGCCGTAAAACATTATTTCGGTTCGCTCACCACCACGAAAACATCTTGAAGCGTGGCCAGATCCACGGCGGGAATCAGAGCAGCCACCCCATCCAGCTCGCGCACGCGGAAGTCCTGAACCGCTCCGAGCATGATCCCCGAGGGAAATACCCCTCCGACTCCGGAAGTGTAAACCTTCTGACCGGATTTGAGGCCCGCCTGCTTTGATAGAAAAAACAGCGACAGCATGGGCGCAGCGCCCGAGGAAGCGCGTTCCCCGCGCGAAATCCCCTGCTCTCTGGAACTTTCCACACTGGCAGCGACCTTGCAGTTTTCGTCCGAAATGAGAATCACAATGGACGAGCGCTCGGAAACGGCCGTGGTTTTGCCCACCAAACCCTCCTCCGTGAGCACGGGCATGTCACGCCGCAGCCCATCCTCGCTCCCCCTGTCAATGATGACCTGGTTGAACCAAGTGGAAATGTCGCGCCCGATGATCTGGGCCGGCATGAGCCGGAACACGGCCCGCTCCTTGTAACCGAGCGCCCGGCGCAGGCGGTTGTTCTCCGCTTCCATGCCGCGCAACGTTTGATTGGTGGCGCTCAGCTCCCGGTTGAGCACCCGAAGCCCTCGCGACTCCCCTTCAAGCTGCTCCAAAGATTTCAACCCCTCGCGAAAAGCGGTGAACCTGCGTTCCACGGAAGACCCCGACCTCAAAAAGGGGGTTAAAACCCCCAGCAGGGTCCCTTGAAAGTTGCGAATTCCCGAAGGCGTACCAAGCCCGACCACCAAGACGAGGAATGCCCCTAGGAAAACCCCAAGGGCAAGCAGCTTTGAGCGCATCCTCATGGCCTTTGCAACGGTTCAGTCTGCCTTCCCTGCCCTGGCGTCTTAAGCCACAGCGGGAATAACACCCCGGTGTCCCTCAATGATGGCGGGTTTCAGTTTGGGTCGAGACCTGTCTGAGGAAGTTCAGTTCCTGCAGCGCGCGGCCGGTTCCCTCGGCGACAGCGCTGAGGGGATCCTCCGCCAAATGGACCGGCAAGCCGGTTTCCTCAGTCAGCAGCTTGTCGAGGCCGCGCAGAAGCGCGCCTCCCCCGGCGAGCACCAGCCCTCTGTCAACCAAGTCAGCCGAGAGTTCTGGAGGGCACCGCTCCAACGCCACACGCACAGAATCGACAATCGTTGAAATGGGCTCCAACAGCGCCTCCCGGATCTCTTGGGAGGTGATCGTCAGAGTCTTCGGCAATCCCGCCACCAAGTCCCGTCCCTTGACTTCCATGGTCGCCTCCCGCTCCAGCGGGTAAGCCGAGCCGATCTTGATCTTGATGTCTTCCGCCGTCCGCTCTCCGATCATCAAATTGTAGGCACGCTTCACGTACTGGATGATCGCCTCGTCCAACTCGTCTCCCGCGACCCGCACCGACCGGGAGTACACGATCCCCGACAGCGAAATGAGCGCGACCTCGGTCGTTCCGCCCCCGATGTCGATGATCATGTTGCCTGCCGCGTCCTGCACGGGCAGGCCGCATCCGATCGCGGCTGCCATCGGTTCCTCAATCAGGTGGACCTCCCTGGCGCCCGCGCGCAGGGCCGAATCCTTAACCGCACGCTTTTCGACCTCGGTGATTCCCGAGGGAACGGCCACCACCACCCGGGGTCTGGGGCGGAAAAAGGTGCGCCGACCATGCACCTTCAAAATGAAGTGCCGTAGCATGGCCTCAGTAATCTCAAAATCCGCGATGACCCCGTCCTTCAAGGGGCGGATCGCCACGATGTTGCCCGGGGTGCGGCCCAGCATGCGTTTGGCCTCGTCGCCAACTGCCAGCACGCGATTCGTGCCGGCCTGTACCGCGACCACGGAAGGCTCGCGCAGCACAATCCCGCTGTCCTTGACGTACACCAGTGTGTTGGCCGTCCCGAGATCAATCCCAATGTCGGTGGAGAACAGCCCAAAAACTCCGTTAATCATGTAAAAAATCCCTGAAAAAAGTGACCGAAAGTAAAAACAAAATCCGAACTGCTAAACAAATCCCAAATCAAAAAACTCTCTTTTTTGGCGTGCTCCGGCGTGCTCTTCGTCGCTCCGAACCTACCGCTCCTAGCACCCCATGCTGCCATGTTTTGCCAAAAGACCAGCCTCCAATTGAGGCCACCCCGAAGAAAGCGGAAAAAACACACCTCTTCAGGGGAAGGATACCCCCAGTCCGCCAGAAACGCTAATTGCCATTTCGTAAACTCACACAGAACTTCCAGAACTCCACCAAACCGCCCCAGGCCCCGTCACTGAAGTCTTCCGCGTTGCGCAACAGCTCCAGTCCGAAGGAGCGAAACCCCGTTCCCGAAGCGCTCAGCACCAGCAGAAGACTCAAAAAAGCCAGATTCCCAATATAGATCAACACCAGTGAAAAAAAGTTCCCGTGCATCTGCAAATCGCTTTGACCGCGCCGGATCATCCAAACCGTAAAGCTGATGTGGAACCCCCAGGCCAATCCGAACAATAGAAAAAACACCCCCATCGGGGTCATGAAGAAGTAAGCGTTCTGCAGCAGCGGCGGGGCCTCTTCCAACGGATAAAAAAGCCGCACGACGGCAAACAAAACCAGAAGCAGGATGCACGGAATCGGGTAGAAGTAAGGGGCCAGGGTGACCAGGACCGTCGGTTTGTCGGTGAGGATATGCCCCCCGTCCCGGTGCACCTTAAATTCGCTGACCCTGCCTCTGCTCAGCCAGGCCCACACCGCGTGGGTGCCCTCGTGGCCGAGCACGTAAAGCCAGCGACCGCGGGGTTCGCCAAACAGGTAGAGGCACCCCGTAAAAAACAGTACCCAGATCACCACCCCCAGTGAGAAAAACCAAAAGTCCTCCGTCGCCCAGAACTGGTGATGCACGGTGACCCGCCCCAGCGACGCCACAAAACTCACCGTCCACACCCAGGCCACCGGCAGCAGGAAGATTCCCGCGATGTTTTTCAACAGAGTCACCCGCACCCTGTAACCGGGCTTGCTCGCGGGGCGAGCCTCCGCTCGCCTCCCCTGCCCCCGAGGACCGCTTCCAGCACTCAGCCTCAGCCCCCGTCCCTTTTCCCCTGTGGTGGTCTGTCTTGCTTTCACCTAGAGTGGAAACTAAGCGCCAAGACAGGGCCACGCCGCCGATGGCACTTAGAGTATCTACAGCAAAAGGGGCCCTGGCCGGTACGATCCCGGCCGAGGGCCCCTGCTGCCACGCTTGAGTCCATTCCCATGCGTCCCATCCGGGCAACCGCCGCCCTAAGCCCGTCCCATGTAGTTGCCCGTGCGTGTGTCGATCTTGACCAACTCCCCTTCCTTGATAAAGAGCGGCACCGTCACGATCTTACCGGTTTCCAGGGTAGCTGGCTTCTGGACATTGTTCGCGCTGTCGCCGCGCACTCCTTCGGCCGACTCCGTCACCCTGAGGCTCACGGAAGCGGGCAACTCCAAGGTCGCGGGTTTTCCTTCTACAAAAAGCACTTCCACCTTCAAATTCTCGGTCAGGTACTCCTTGGCATCGCTAATGAAGTCCTCTTCAAAGGTGACCGACTCGTAATTCTCAGGATCCATGAAGTGGTAGGTCGTCCTGTCCTTGTAGGAAAACTCTAGGGTCTGGCGATGCACTTCCACCGTCTCCACCTTGTCAGTGGAGCCGAAGCGCACGTCGGCCGACTTGCCCGTGCCGATGTAACGGATGATGGCCTGCACAAAGGCGCGGAGGTTGCCGGGGGTGCGGTGCATGACTTCAAGCACGATGGCGGCGTTGCCATTGTACCGAATACACATGCCTTTACGGAGATCGTTTGCTGCTGCCATATTTGAAAAATTGGAAAGATTGGTGGAACTTACTAGGCGGGGGGAAAAAGCTGCCGGAAGGAAACCCTTAAAACAGCGAGCGCGGCAATATCCACCAGGAGGGGCGGAGTGGCAAGCGGATTGCCCGCCGTTTCCGCGTGCCCCACGGGTGGAGGCGCCTCCTCAATCGAACGCTGCCGTCCATCGCTTTTGGTTGGACTAGACGGCCTGCGGTACGGCCCCCACCGCAGCCTGTTGCGTGCACACACAAACCCACCCCCAACCGGTTGTGGATGGACCAGATTCTAGTTGTCGAACCATCAACGCCAATTAAAGTAGCGCTTTTCCCCCTTCCAAACTTCCTAGGCCCTAGCTCATGTCAGACCTCGCTGAATCCCAAACCTCCGTTGCTAAAGACCAACTCTACGACGCCTCCAAAATCGACAAGCTCGAGGGCCTCGCCGGCGTACGCCAGCGGCCCGGCATGTACATTGGGCCAACAGATGAAAGGGGCCTCCACCACTGCGTTTTCGAGGTGCTCGACAATTCGATCGACGAACACCTGGCGGGCTACTGTACGCGCATTGAAATCACCCTGCATGTGGACGGTTCCTGTTCCCTGCGCGACAACGGCCGAGGAATCCCCGTCGACATCCATCCGCGCTTCAAAATACCGGCAATCGAGCTGGTGCTGACCAACCTCCACGCGGGCGGCAAGTTCGGCCAGGGCGCGTACAAGTATTCGGGCGGTCTGCACGGGGTCGGGGCGAAGTGCGTAAACGCCCTCTCTGACTGGTTCAAAGTGGAGGTCACCCGCGACGGCAAGGTGCACCACATGGCCTTCGAGCGCGGCGTGACCACCCACAAGCTGAGCGTCATCGGCGAAGTCCAGAACCTGAAGCAGTCCGGGACCCTGATCACCTTCCTGCCGGATCCGACGATTTTCACCGTCACCGTGGAGTTCCAGTATGCAAAACTCGCGACGCGCCTGCGGGAACTGGCGTTCCTCAACCCGGGACTCGAGAT